>WAQT01000044.1 GCA_015520105.1 Candidatus Aenigmatarchaeota archaeon | reverse complement strand
GAATAGGAAGCCGAAAGGACATGGTTGTATCTACTGCTCTAATTCTTGAGATGCGCGAGTGGATGAAGAATAAAAACGTTCTGGAACAAAATCGATGCAGGCAGTCTCAATGCAGGAATCAGTAAAGGAGGAGCGGCTTGTGAACTTTGCAGTGGTGTATATGGATGTTATCAGTAATTCGGTTGAGGTTGAGTATTTTAAGTAAACAAAATAAAAATAATTTATGAGTTGGAATGAATTTCTCATGCCTAATAAGGATAAGTTATTCATTTTCGTATTGTTGTATGTTCAAAATTTGATAATTGTGTCTTTTAATCCCTGGTTAATCGGATTATCTGAACAATTGAGTTACTTGACTCCAACTGTTCTTTTATTGTCTACTCCCTTTCATGTTGGTATATTCTATTTTACCGCTTGTGGAATTTTTTCAGAGATTAATAAACGAGGGCAAGATATAACGTTCCAAGCACGAATTGTTTTGGGAGTATTTGGATTGTTGATTTCGTTTTTCGGTTGGTTAATTATAGGTTTTAATCCTCTCAGCATTGTATTGTTTGGCATAGCGATAATTTTTTCAGTTATATCATTAACATTTGGGCTAAAACGAATGAAATGATACCTCCCGAAATCCGCCACTTAGAAAGTGGCTACCAATAGCATCAGGTTAGACGGCTCCGTTAAACAAGTAAACGTTACACTTCGCCATATTTGTTACAGTTAACAATACGATATAGAATTCTCACAGATTAACAGGGAAACAAAATATCGTCTAACCTCATAGTTATCTTAACGGCTTCAGGGAACCTAAAGTATTAATAAATAATTCCATTCAAAATAATCCCATGCCGTTTTTCGAATCCCTTATCGCGTTCTCGCAGTGGTTCTCCGAGACGTACGGCCTCTTCGGGACATTCATAATCTCAATACTGGAGAGCTTCATATTCCCTGTGCCGACAGCCGTGATAATAGCCCCTGTCACGGCCTTCGGAATAGACCCTCTCCTCATAACCCTGGCAGCCACGAGCGGCTCTGTCCTCGGCGCCCTTATAGGATACGGTCTCGGTCTCAGGCTGGGAAGGCCTGTCGCAGAGAAGCTCTTCAAGAAACACATCCAGAGGGTTGAAAGATGGTTCGACAGGTGGGGGGAGTGGGCAGTCCTCATCGCGGCCTTCTCTCCCATACCATTCAAGGTATTCACATGGACAGCCGGAATGTTCAGGCTCGATATAAGAAAGTTCCTGATCGCCTCGGTTATCGGCCGTCTCGCGCAGTTTGCGATAGCAGCCTATACCGGAGCATACCTGGGACCAGGGGTCCTCGCCTGGATGAATGGATTCTAATATCCCGCTTATATGCAATCTTTCCGAACCTTTTGCAGAACATCCAGAATCTCTTTGTGAACCACCCCATTGCTCGCCACTATGTCGCTGTCGCCAAGATTCCACTCCTTTCCATAGAGATTGGTTGCCTTCCCTCCAGCCTCCCTGACGATAAGAGAGCCTGCAGCCACGTCCCACGGGCTTTTGAGATTCAGCATATAGAACGCCTCAAGCCTTCCGGCAGCAACATAGCTGAGCTCAAGCTCCCCTGCACCTATCCTCCTGACGTCTACAGCCCTGCTCCTCAGCTCCACCAATGCCTTTGCAGAAACCTCTATGCTCCTCCTCTCTCCAATAGAGCAGTACGCAATCACAGCCTCCTCCATCCCATTCCCGGACACCCTCATTCTCTTCCCGTTCAGGAACGCCCCATTTCCTTTCTCGGCAAAGAACTCCTCCTTCAGGAAGGGCGAGTTCACAACAGCCATCACGATTTCCTTTCCCCTTGCAAGCGCTATCGCTGAACAGAAGAACGGGTTCTTCATCCTGAAGTTAGTTGTCCCGTCAAGCGGGTCTATCACCCAGGTGTATTCGGAACCCTTTTCTATCCTTCCCTTCTCCTCGGAGAGGATATTATAGTCCGGAAACACCTTCTCAAGAATCTCTATAATCCTCCTCTCCGATTCCCTGTCCGCGGACGTCACTATGTTCTGCCTGTCCTTGAATCCCGTCTCGTATTCCTCCCAGAACATCCTCCTCAGAATCCTTCTGGACTCCCTGGATGCCCTGAGCATCGCGCTTTTTTCAGACACCATCCCTAACACCCTCCAGAATCCTCCTCACACTGCCGATATCCAACTCAATCGCAACAACCTTCTCCCTCGACCTCGCTCCCTTTACAATCTCTGCCCTCGCGCCGAACAGTTTTCTCAGACCCTTCAAGAGTTCAGCATTCGCTCTTCCCTCCCTTGCAGGGCCCGGAACCTCGGCAACCAGCATTCCTTCCTTCTCCCTCAGCAGAAAGCGCGGAGCGTCGGGCCTCACCCTTATTTCCAGCACGCACCTCCCTTTCGAAAACCTTGCATCCGCCATTTGCAATCTTTTTATATTTATTGACATATATTTCTTGTGAGAGCATGAAAGCGGTGATAGTGAACTACAGGAGAGGCCGCCACACCCAGACCACCAATCAGGTTCTCCTTGAACTCGAAGGGATAGACAACAGGGCATCGGCCTCTGGAATGATAGGAAAGAGAGTGGTATGGACCACTCCATCGAAGAAGGAGATATACGGAAAGATAACACAGCCTCACGGAAACTCCGGCATTGTGAGGGCAAGGTTCTCGAAAGGCCTACCCGGAGAGGCGATAGGGACAGAGGTCAGAATCCTAGAATAGTTCTGCAGGAACCGCTTGCCCATTCCCATGAAGGTTCGGCAACAGAATCTACTTTCCCCTTCCTTTGTACTTCTCGAACACGCACAGGAACTTCAGTTCTCCCTCGACCTGCGTGTTGAACACCCTGTGAAACTCCCTCTTCCTGATGAGAACCACGTCCCCCTTCTTTACCGGAAACCTCTCCTCCCCGAGCTGCATCTCTCCGGAACCCTCGACAAAGAAGTAAACCTCCTCCTCATCTCCCTCGTGGCTGTGGCCCCTCGTGGCCTTCCCCGGATGGAGAACAGTCATGGAAACGTTCAGATGCTCAAGATACTCAAGGTCGTGAACAGAATACACCTCGTTGTCCCTTATCGGTCTCACTCTCTCAGGGAATTCCTCAATGCTTATCTTCATACCAATAATTGAACCTCTGGTTAAAATTGTTTCTGCGTTTGTCGCGTTACCAAGAATCAGGAACTGCTAACCGCAACCGTCTTTCCATATCTTGACAGCGCCCACCAATTCTTTCAGGGAGATTTTCCCACCAGACAGCCACAAATCTATAAACGACGCCAGCTCCCCGGAATCCACGCACCCGTCCATCGAGGAGTCTGCCCTGTGCGCAAACAGGAAAACCTCCCACTCATCCGGAATGTTCCATGCAGAAACGTTCCTGTGCGCGGAATAGATGAAACTCCCCGGGTCCCTGTCGTTGTTCGTGAACAGCATCCTCATCCTCCTT
>WAQT01000043.1 GCA_015520105.1 Candidatus Aenigmatarchaeota archaeon | reverse complement strand
GTTCAGGAGGGCTCTGGGCCTCATGTTCAGGAAATCCCTCCCAAAAGGAGCGTCCCTCCTCATGGAATTCGAGAAGGAGGGAAGGCACAGCATCTGGATGCCGTTCATGCGGTTTCCGATTGACGTTGTGTTTGCGGACTCTGGATTCAGGGTGGTTGATGTCTTTGAGAGCGTCCCGCCTATCGGACCACACCCAAGGACATGGAAACTCTATTCTCCAGGCAGGCCTGCGAGATTTGTGATAGAGCTTCCTTCAGGCAGCGTGGCCGCGTCCGGGACAAGAAAAGGCGACGCGCTCTCTCTTGTGAATAATGGAAGGAAAAATAAGTAACGGATACGGCTGGAAACTCTCCATGTCGCTAATCGGTCTTTCCTTCTTCTCCACTATCCTGTCCAGCACCCTCCGAGATTGCCTTTCCCCCGGCAGCCTCTATCTTCTCCCTTGCCTTCTCAGAGAATTCCTTTGCTTTCACTGTGAGAGGGAACGTTATGCTCCCCCCTCCGAGGACCTTCTCGTAACCCAATGATGTAAGGTCCACTTCCTTCTTTCCTTCGGCAAGCACAGAGAGTTCCTTTATGTTTATGAAATGCTTTGCAATGCCTTTCCTCTGACCGACGGATACGAATCCCCTCTTTCCGACAGACACCCCTCTTTTCAGGAACATTAGCTTCTTGTGCTTTGTTATGCCGGCTCTCCCCCTTCCGCCGCGCGAACCGCCACCGCGGTGCTTCTTCTTTGAGCCGTATCCGTGAGTCTTGCTTCCTCTCATCTTCTTCACTTTCCTGTGCCTGTTCCTCATAGTTTCGAATTCCTCCACGACACCTTGTCTTCAGGTCTTGGAAGACGGATAAAGAGTTCGCCTTTTCCGCGGAGTGTGTCCTCGAAATACTTCCCTGATATTGAAGCAATTATTCTTCTGTAATATTCATCAAGCTTCGATATCCACGAGTCTGTTACGTAATCCATCATATCATCCTTCTAAGAAGCGAGTTTATCTTCTCGCCCCTGTATCCAAGGTCTCCCTTCGGGAAAGGACTCTTCACGGACTTATAGCCTCCTGACGGGGGAGAGAGCCTGAACACCTTTTTTGCTCCGCTCTCTCTTGTTTTACCGTTCACCATCGCATCCACAACGGGTTTCAGGTCCTTCTCTTCCTTTATCTTTCCCCTTTTTGCCACAAGCATCTCAAGAACATCCTTCTCTACCTCTCCCCACGTAACGTAATCCTTCGCCTTCCTCAGCATCCCCTCGTATGAAGGGTTCGCCGGAACCACAACGCAGTGATTGACCCTTGTGAGGTTGAGCATGTTCATAGTGTCTTCAACCTCTCCGGGAACCTTGGCTGAGCCCCTAACCCTAACAACAGCATATATCTTCATATGTCACCCTTTGTTCTGTTAAGATTCCTGAGCGCCTCGTAAACGCCGTAAACGAGATTCTCCCTCGCTCCTGTGTTTCCTCTCGTCTTGACCCACACGTCTCTTATTCCGGCAAGCCTGAGGACCTTCTTTGCAGGCGGGTTCGCGACTATGCCGAGACCCTTGGGACCCGGTATGAGTTCAACAGAAACAGAACCGTATCTGGCTGACGTTTTGAACGGTATTGAGTGCTCCTCTCCGCACTGGCATTCCCACGAACCGCAGCCTTTCCTGACCCTTATTATGTTCATCTTTGCCTGCTCAAGAGCCTTCTCGAGGGCGGTCTTGTGCTCCTTTGAGGAACCTTTTCCTATACCTATTATGGACTTCTCGTCGCCAACAAGAGTGACGGACGAAAGCTTGAACCTTCTTCCTGACTTGTGCATCCTCACGGTCCTCTTCGTAGCCGTCCTCCTGATTCCACCGCCCTTTCCTGGAGAGCCTCCGATATAAACGACTTCGCTCTTTATTTCAGGAACAAGATAATCCGTAATCTCCGGCTCAAGAATTCTCTCTCCAGACTGGAGAAGCTCTTCAATTGTTTTGTACTTCCCCTCCAGTATCTCCTTTCCAAGCCTGGTTCTCGGAATCCATGACTGGGCCCTTTCCTTCAGTTCTTTCATTACTGCCTCTTTCTCTCTCTCGTCTTTGGTCTCCTCCATCTTCTTTGTTCTCTTCTTCTCTGCCTCTTTCACTTCCTTCTTGTGAAGGTTCTTTTCCTCTTTCTCCTCTTCAGCCACAATCTCTGTTGCCTCTTCTTTCTCTCTCATTTGTATCTTCTCCTCAAAGCTATCTTCTCCACCCTTTTAAGGACCGTTGTAGAATTTGTATAATTATGCTTATAAGCTTTTATAATATTTCTCCATGCGCTGTCAAGGAATCTGAAATGCGCTGCTTTCAGTGATTCCATGAGAAGCAGAAGGTCTGTTGCAAAATCCTCTGTTCTTGTTGTGCGCTTTCCCAGACCGAAGTCCAGGAGGTAAAGATGTTGCCCCCTCACTATCATATTGGATGTCGTGAGGTCTCCGTGCATTATGCCCGCGGAGTGAAGCTTTCCGACCGCCTCGCCTATTTTCCGGCATATCTCCTCCCTTTTCTTCTCGCTCATGCTTTCGAAAGATTCCTTCACGCTCTCCCCTTCTATATACTCCATTGTTATGAAATCCTCTCCTGTGTCCCACACCCTCGGGGCGTTCACTCCTGCCCTCGCAGCCCAAGACATCAGGGAGGCCTCGGCCTTTGTTCTTCTCTTCCTCAGAAGGAAATCAAGCTGCGCTATCCTGTAGCCTTTCCTGACCCTGTCCTTCCTGACAACCCTCTCCTTCCCGCGCTCTTCCAGAACGAGCACGGCTTCAGCTCCTCTTCCAAGAATCTTCATGCCTAGAATATTGCCGCAGTGTTATTAATGGTTTCAGGGAAGAGAACTTTCATATTCTTTAATTATCTTCGCTATACGGGATGCAAATGTCACTGCGTCCGTCCAGTCCGGTCCCATGTCATACTTTTCGCAGAACCTCGCAATAACAGGAACAATGTCCGCAGGAAGGCCTGTATCCACATCATTCATGTACCTCGTTATTTCATGTTCGTAGCGCTCGAAGCTCCATCCCTTCATGCTAATCCTGTTAATGCTTGTCAGAAAATTATTTAAGCGCTTCCGCGCGCTGCGCAGCGTTTATATATAACAAACCGAAAGGGATAACATGAAGATAAGGATAGGCCTGGAGACCCATGTACAGCTCAACACGGAATCCAAGATGTTCTGCGGTTGCAGGAATCCCGCGACTCTTCCAGAAGAACCGGAGCCGAACACCCTCGTGTGCGAGACCTGCCTCGGCATGCCCGGCTCGAAGCCGAGAACGAACAGGGAGGCATTCAGAAAGGGATTGAAGACCGCGATTGCTCTTAACTGCTCGGTCCAGAGAGAGAGCCTCTTCTCGAGAAAGACATATTTCTATCCTGACATGGCGAAGAACTTCCAGATAACCCAGTACGAGAAGCCCCTCGCGGTCTCCGGTTTCGTGGAGATAGAGTCCGGAGGGAGGAGAAAGAGGGTACGCATAAGAAGGATACAGATAGAGGAGGACCCCGCAAGGACAGTCCATGTCGGCGGAGTCGGAGGCTCGCACGTCCTTGTGGACTACAACAGGTCAGGAATTCCTCTCATCGAGATAGTCACGGAACCGGACCTTTCCTCTCCCGCTGAGGCGAGGAGTTACCTAAGCAAGCTCATGAGCATACTCGAATACCTTGGCGTGTACGACTCATCGTCGAAAGCGGTTATGAAGTCTGATGCCAACATCTCCCTTGAGGGAGGAAGGCGCGTGGAGGTCAAGAACATAACAGGGGCAAAGGATATCGAGGAGGCCCTCAACTACGAGATTCTCAGGCAGAAGAGTTCGATATCCAGAGGGAGGGAGATAGAGCAGTCCACAAGAATGTGGAACCCCGAACTTGGGGTCACGCAGGAGCTTCGCTCGAAGGAGAGCGAGGAGGATTACGGCTACATACTTGAGCCAGACCTCACCCCGCTCAGGCCGGGTCAGCTCCTGCTTTCCGGACTGAAGAGCGAGATACCAGAACTTCCTGACAGCAAACGGGAACGTTTCATCAGGGAATATTCCCTCTCTCCAGCAATGGCGGAGTCGCTCGTCTCCGAACTCGATATCGCAGAACTATTCGAGCACGCTGCGAAAAGGATATCCCCAAGAGTTGCGGGCTCCTGGATAGCGGGATACCTGAAGAAGTCCCTGAACTGGAACAACCTCACGTTCAGGGAGTCCGGTCTCAAAAGGGAATGGATAACAAGCCTCCTGTCCATGTTCGAGAGGGGAGAAATAACAGACAGAAACGCAGAGATTGCGATAAGGAAGATGATAGAGGAGAGAAAGCCGCCTGAGGATATAATAAAGAGGCACGGCCTCGGAAGGGAGAGAATAGACCTCTCCTCGGTTGTCGGAAAGGTCCTTAAGAAAAACCAGAAGGCGCTTACCGATTATCTTTCCGGCGAGGAGAAGGCAATCCACTTTCTTGTGGGCCAGGTGATGAAGGAGACCAAAGGAAAGGCGGACGCTGGGGAGGTAAGGAAGGCGATAGAGGAAGCAATCAGGAGGAGGAAAAATGAATCTCCATAAAAATATCCTTGAACTTGTGGAATACCCGAAGGACGGGGTGCTGAGCAAGGACATTCTAAGAAGCGAGAGGATGAATGTCACGCTCTTTTGCATGGCCTCGGGGACAGAGATATCCGAGTACACCTCCAGGAGGCAGGGAATAGTCTACGTCATTGAAGGAAAGGGGGCGTTCGTTCTCGAGGGAGAGGAGATAGAGATGAGAGAGGGGGTGCTCATCCGCATGAAAGAGAACGCTGTCCACTCTCTCAGGGCAGAGAAGAACACGTCTTTCCTGCTGATGCTGTTCAGCTAATTTTTTCAAACGAAATCCTGACTGTCCTTCCACCGAACTCGAGCTTTCCCTTTTCCCTGAACTCCTCTCCGACAACAATCTTAGCTGACCCGGTTCCAATCATTATCTCTTCCTTTCTCTCATTAATGAGCTTCTCAGTCTCTCTGTCTGATTTCAGGAAGAGCTTTACGCTCTCGGTCACCTTCAGGGACTCCTTCTTCCTCATCACCTGCACAGTCCTTACCAGTTCTCTCAGAAACATCTCCTCCTCTATGACGTCGCCTATCGAGAGTTTGCCACCGGGAAATTCCTCGCCCCTGGCAGGCGGTTTTGAGAGAACTTTAACCTCCCTGCAGTTCGCCATGAATCTGAGAACGCTTCCAAGGGACTTCACTGCCCTCTCGGTCTTTCTGTCCGCAGGGAAGACATAGAGCGCTGTCACCGGCCACTTCAGTTTGATGCCTTTCTCCTGCCTCGCCCTCGAGGCCGCTTCAACCATCTCCTTCACGCTTTCCATGTCCTCCTCAAGCTCCCTGTCAATCCTTCTTCTCTCCGGTTCCGGCCAGTCCTCTGCATGGACAGATATCCTGTCCCTGAACAAGTCCTGATATATGCTCTCTGTCATGAAGGGTATAGCTGGAGCAAACAGTTTCGTCACCTCCTTAAGGACGTGCCTGAGCGTCCACTGCGCGGCCTTTTTGTCCTTCCCATCATACCACGGAGACACCCTGTCTCTCACTATCTTTATGTACCACCTTGAGAACTCGTTCAGCACGAAGTTCTGGATGTCCTGAAGCGCCGAGTGCATCCTGTACTCCCCAAACAAAGAGGCTCTCTCAATCAGCGAGTTGAGTTTGGATAGAATCCATCTGTCCTCCTTCCAGAGGCCAGGCCTCTTTCTGACATCCTCTGAGGCGTATGTCTTTACGAACTGGTAGGAGTTCCATAGGACGTTGAGCGTCTTGTAGGTTTCCCTCACGCTCTCCCAGTTGAAGTAGAAGTCGTTCCACGGAGCGCTGGAGAGCAGGTAAAGCCTTAGTATGTCCCTTCCGTACCTCTCCACAACCTCCTCTGGGGATACGATATTGCCTTTGGATTTGGACATCTTCACACCCTTGTTGTCCAGCACGAAGCCGTGAAACAGGATGTTCGTGAAGGGAGGCTTTCCGAAGGTTATCATGCCTGTTATCATCTGGGAGTTCCACCAGCCCCTTATCTGGTCCGGACCCTCTGTCTGGAAGTCCGAAGGCCAGAGCTTTCCGAAGGGCTCCTTCCTTCTTGGGTAGCCGAGAGAGGCCCATGTCGAGACCCCTGAATCGAACCACACGTCAAGCACGTCAGGAGTTCTTCTCATCGAAGAGCCGCATTCCGGGCATTCAAGAGTTACTCTGTCTATGTCCGGTCTGTGGAAGTCAATCTCCCTGTCCAGCCTTGCCTTCTTTCTGAGTTCGGAATAGGAGCCTATCACTTCCACTGCCCCGCATGCGCACTCCCATATGGGCAGGGGTATGCCCCAGTACCTCTGTCTGGAGACTGGCCAGTCATCAAGATTGGAGAGCCAGTCCCTGAACCTCTCTCCGGCCCATGCCGGCATCCAGTTCACGTTCCTGTTCTCCTTCAGCATGTCTTTTCTTATGCCGCTTATCCTGAAGAACCACTGAGGCACGCTTATCTGCAGCAGGGGCGAGGAGCATCTCCAGCACGTTGGGTAGTCGTGCGTTATCGTCCCTCCCTTGAGAAGGCAGTTCCTTTCTGAAAGTTTCTTTATTATCATGGAGTCAGCGTCCTTGGCGAACCTTCCCTCCAGCCATTCCCCGGCCTCTTTCGAGAACGTTCCGTCCGGATTCACTGGAGAGAGCATAGGAAGCTTCTCTCTCTTTCCGACCTGATAGTCCTCCGAGCCGTGTCCCGGAGCGGTGTGGACAAGCCCGGTTCCCTCCTCGAGAGTGACGTGCCTTTTCTCCATCACCACCCTGTGTGCATCGAGATTCTGCAGGCAGGGAACAAGCTCCTTCAGGGGATGCTCGTAGCGAAGCCCCTCGAGTTCCTTTCCTTTCACCCTCTTCACAGCATGATAGCCCTCTATACCCGCCTTCTCCATCACCGCATCAACCAGTTCGCTCGCCATGATAAGAGTGTCGCCGTATTCTGTCCTGACATAAGAATAATCAAAGTCCGGATTTGCCATCACTGCCGTGTTCGCCGGAAGCGTCCATGGAGTGGTGGTCCACACCAGCAGATACTCTCTGTCCTTTCCGGACAGAGGGAACTTAACATAAACCGACGGGTCCTGAAGCTTCCTGTATTCTATCTCGTTGTACGAGACCGCGGTCTCGCACCTCGGGCAGACGTGAACAGGGTATTTTCCCTTGTAAAGGAGGCCTTTCTCGTGCGCTGTCCTGAAGGTGTGCCACGCGCCCTCTATGTAGGAGTTGTCCAGAGTGAGATATGGTTTATCCCAGTCCATCCACACGCCGAGATTCCTGAACTGGTCGTTCATCACGCCTATGAATCTCGTGGCGAAGTCCCTGCACCTCTCCACGAACCTTCCCACTCCGTACTTCTCGATATCCTTCTTCGAGGAGAAACCGAGTTCGTTCTCAACCTTGTATTCTATCGGAAGGCCGTGCGTGTCATAGCCGGGCTGGTCCCAGACATCGAATCCCTTCATCCTCCAGAATCTTATGTACGCGTCCTTCAGTATCTTGTTCTGCGCGGTTCCCATATGTATCGAGCCTGTCGCATAGGGCGGACCGTCCGAGAAGTAGAACTTCTTCCCTCCCCTGCGTAAGAGCTTCACTTTCCTGTATATGTCCTTCTCTCTCCAGAACTCCAGCACCCTGCTCTCCATATCCCCGGGCTCAAACCTTTCCATGAACGCAACCTCCGGAATAACATAATATTGAGGAGCCAAATATAAAACAATTGGCGCTACTCCCGCATCTTGCAATGCATGCAGAAATCCTCTGGATTGGAGAGAGTATCTCTTATATCTTCCACTGTCTGAAACAGGACCCTGTCAGCTCCTGTATAATCCTTTAGCGCGTCAGGTTCTATGAAGTCCGAACCAAACCTTCCGTATTTGCACGGCCTCTCTATCGGCGGGCTTGCCACGTAAACATCCACCTCCCTCGCTCCCGCTCTCCTTAAAGCATCGACCTTTGCTTTAAGGCGGACTCCGTCCTTGACAGAATCTTCCACAAGCGCTATTCTCGAGCCCTTCACGTATTCCGAAAGCGCCCTGTATTTCCTTTTGAGGTGGAACAGCCTTTCTCCCTCAGACATTTCCCTGTCCAGATTCCTCTTCCCTATGCTGTAGTTCTTCTCAAGAGCATCCACTCTTTCAATCCCAAGAGCGCGGGAGAACCCTTCAGAATACGGACCCGAGTTTGCAAGAACGAAGTCATAATCGTTCTTCCCGTTCCTGTGCGCGAGAATCTCGCCAAGTTCTTTTCTGAATTCTGTCACATTCTTTCCGAATGCCCTGCTTCCGTTGTTGGAGTAGAACTCCAGCTCGCGTATGCAATGATTCCTTCTTGCTTCGGGGAACACCCTTACCTTCTCAACGCCGTCCGGACCGTATATTAATGCAGTTCCAGGTTCCAGCTCTTCGCTGTAGAGCGCTCCTATCATATCAAAAGCCGACGTGTCCGGGGAGAACACAAAATCCCTTCCGGCAAGTAAATCTTTCTCATCCTCTTTGTCAAAAAGCCGGTTGCCTTTCAGCATGCCTGCGCTGAACGGTCTTGTTGCTTCCTGGTCTCTTATTGCTATGAAATACTCTCTTGTCATCATTATAAGGTTGAAAGACCCTCTGATATGCGAGAGGTTCTTTATTGCTTCCTGCATGTCACGAACTCCTGCCTGAGAAATTAGATTGCCCAGTATCACGCTCTCCCTGTATGCAGAATCTTCCCGCGTTATAGCATATCCTCCCTTTCTGTGCCTGCTGAATACGCCTCTCTTTATCCCGTCTTCCAGTTCTTCGATGTTTGTAAGACACCCTTCAAAAGCTACAACCAAGGGGCTTCCCAGCCTTCCTATCCTTTCAAAGAAATAAGGCTTCTTCTCTCGGTCTTCGCGTATCTGCGATATGGCGCATGAGCCTTTGAGTTCGTCTATGCAGTCTTCAGCCATGAGTATAGTGCCGTCATCGCTCACTCCAAAGAATTCTCCCCTGCTCCTTGACACAATGCCCGGGTTCTCCTTTCTGCTATGTATCAATGGCGACATGCCTATATAGAGCAGTTCTGCTGAGTTTGTGTCATCTCCTTTCGAGTAGACGCCCATTATGGACATAATCGGCTCCGCACGCTTCTGGGGATATTTATAAATAAGTATTAAATTCTTTTTCGCGCGCCTGTCTTTATACTTCCGCCTTAGAACAGTCCCTTCTCTTTTATCGCCTTCGGCGAACCGCCCGCGTGCCAGCTCATCCTCGGCCTTATCTGCACGGTGTACACCCTTTCCGAGTTGTCGTCCATTATTATAGCAGCTCCCTTCTGCCTTGGAAGCGAGTTTATGTAAGCTGCTATATCCTCCTTCATGTAGCTCTGCATTATGCTCCTCAGGGATTCGATATCAGCCTTTGATGTGAGGCGGTGGGATATCACTATATCCGTCTGGGCAAGGGCCTCTCTGTTGAGCTTGTTGGGCATTTGCGTGATCAGGAGAAGGCTTATTCCCGGCTCCCTCCCCTCCTTCACGAGCGTTAGTATAGGCTCGGATGCGGCTGTCTCTCCTTCGTTCGGTATGAACTGGTGCGCCTCGTCTATCATCATCCACACCATGGGCGCGTGTTTCCTCTCCTCGCCTGTTATGGCCTCCATCTCCTCGGCCTTTCTCGAGGCGACCCTTTCCTGGAAGACTCTTCTCGAGAGCATTCCTATAACCATGCTCCTGACAGACCAGCCCGCGGAGCTTCTCAGGTAATGCGATATGTCTATCACAGCTATCCCTCCGGGCTTCATGAACTCCGCGGCGGGGGTTCCCTCTTTCTCGAACACCCCCCAGTCCTTTGCCGAGAGAAACCTGCTGCTCACAGCATCTTTCACCTTCTGCTCCGCTTTGCTGTCCCTGCCGACCTCCTCTATAATGTCGTCTATCGAATACTTCTCTCTGGATTTCAGCTTCTTCACTACCCTCTGGATGAGAAGGCCGTGGTCGCCTATCATTGAGAAACCGAAAGCAAGGCACCAGTCCTGGCCTGATATCTCCGAACACGGAAGGGTGAAGACAGCGTCATACTCTATGCCCAGTTCATCGTATTTCTTCGCATATCCCTTCGGAACAAAAAACCTCATGCCGGTCATTCCTTTCGGTTGCAGTCCCCATTTCTCAAGCGTCTCTCTCTCCTTGTCGTTCGGCATCTTCATGGACCAGTAGATGCCCATTGTATCTATCATTATTATAGAGAGGTTGTTCCTTATCTCATCCGGGAGGGTTATCATCTCCTCAGCTATCACCCCCGCGGAGTAGCTCTTTCCGGAGCCTCGCTTGCCGCACACGAGGATTATGTGCGGCCTCGCTACATCAAGCATCACCGGGTTCGTGAGGTGCGCGTCCTCGCCGCTGCCCACGATATGCTTCCCTATAAACACTGTCCCCCTGTCTCCCATCTCCTTGAGGTCGAACCTGTCCCTTCCGACCACTATCCTCTCAAGCATTCAATCCTATTATAATTGGAGTCCGTGTTCTTATATCTTCCCCGGAATCCGACCGGACGCCTTTTTATATATGAATGACAAAATGGAAAGAAACACAAAAGAGGTGATTTAATGGGATTTATAGAGGAGATACTCAAGAACAAGGAAGAGCTTGTGATAAAGCTTTTCGAGATACTTCAGGGAAAGGAGGCGTCTGCGAGCATAGACCTCTCTGACGTGGAGTTCAGGATAGGCAAGAGCGCGGTGAAGATGGACGGCCAGATAAAGATAACCCTGATTCCTCACAAGAAGTAGCCGCAGACCGAAAGAGCATGAAAGTGGCGCAGAAGAAATCAAAGGGAAGGATAAACGCATCTCTTTATTTCGGAAACGTCCAGGCTCTCGAGATAACACTCAAAGACTCTGAAATAACGGTTGAAATAAAGGATATAAAGGCAAGCATAGAGTTCGGGATGGGCGCCTTTCTATCAAGAAAGAAAGATTCGTCTTTAATGGGAATTATAGGAATGTTAAAGAAAAGGGGATATAAAATAAAGATAAAACACGGAATCCTTGAGTTTGAGCTGTGATTCCCATGGTTTCTGCAAAGGACATAGTCAGGCACGAGCTGATAGGCCTTTTTGCGGAGGTTGAGAAGTCATCGAATCCCTTTCAGACAGGAATGTCCGGAAGGGTGGTTGACGAGACAAGGCAGACGCTTACAATAGAGACTGCAAAGGGACCCAAGACTGTGGCAAAGGACCAGTGCGTGTTTGTCTTTTCCCTCCCCTCCGGCGGGAGGGTCCGGGTGGACGGAAAGCTTCTCGTGGCAAGGCCTGAAGACAGGATAAAGAAGAAGCACGGAAAGTGGTAGAGTATATTATCATTAAATAGTGGTGACATAACGAAATATTTAAATACCAATTATTCAATAATTATCAGAGGCGATTGATATGAAATACGCCATATTCGGAGACATTCACGGAGAAGAATTGAAAGACCTCGAGAGGGCGTTGGATTTCGAGAATCCTGATGTTCTGATATGCACAGGAGACTTTGACCGGGCAAAAACAATCCGCCAGTTCATGGCCCTGGAAGAGAGATACATGGAGAATGGAAAGAGCGTTATCAAAGTGCCGGGAAACCATGACCATGCGATTCTGAACAATCTGCCAATAACATCCGGCGCGTTGAGAAGGCAGGGAAAGAGCAGTTATGAGCTTCATCGGGAACTGATGGAAGACAGTGAGGCAAGAGACTATATTGATAAACTCGTCAATCCCGAAGGCTTCTATACGAACAACAGAGTGCGGACATATCTCGACAAAGAAAGGTTTGGCAGCGAATACAGAACCATAATCATTCACGGCGCGTATGACGGTGATTTGTCAAGCTTCCCTGCATGCCCTGAGGATATAAAAGACTTGTGGCTGCGTCTTAAAACAAAGGAAGACTATCGCAAGAACTTTGAGGCAATGGGCAGGAAAGGGTACAGAGTGATGGTCAGGGGGCATGACCACGACCCGCTCTACGTCTATGATGACCCTGATAAGGGAATTGTTGCTTATGCGCCTGAGAACGGGTCGGCTTATCGCTTATTCGGGCACAGGAAACACACTATAAACCCCGGAGCGCTGTTTGACGGATTCTTTGCAACCATTGATACCCAGATTCCTGGAGAGAAATGCCCTGTATTGAGATACCATACACTTTAACTCCGGCTCCGGAGAGAAGATTCAGGAGCAGGAAAAGCCAGAATCTTTATATATTTATAAATACATTACCGCATATATTGTGAACAGCTTTGGAAGCCGAGTTACCTACCTTCACGCTTCGCCTTGCTCAACAACGCAGGCGGTGGCTGATACCTGAATTTCAGCGCAGGTCGCGCCTTCATGCGTGGAGAAGGTAGAGAGGCTCTGGTTTCTGAAGAGCGCTGCGAAGCATTATGCTCTGCGCAATCCATAGTCATTTCAGAGGTTGAACATGCCGGAGAAGGAAATCAAGGCAAAGAAGTCCATAGGAATAGACGCTTCCCCGCCTCAGGCGTCATGCGATGACGAGAGGTGCGCGTGGCACGGAAAGATGCCCGTGAGGGGGAAGGTGTTCAGAGGAACGGTCAGGTCTGCAAAGACAGCAGGAACTGTTATCGTGGAGTGGGGCTACCACAGATACGTCCCCAAATACCAGAGGTACGAGAGGAGGAAATCAAGAGTGGCGGCCCACAACCCTTCATGCATGAAGGCCAAGGAGGGAGACAGGGTCGTGATAGCGGAGTGCAGGCCGCTCTCAAAGACCAAGAAGTTCGTGGTGGTTGAGGTCATCAGGTGATGGTTATGAAGGCCGTATCGAGCAGGATAACAAAACCCCTTCCTGTCGGCGCTGTTCTGGTGTGCGCTGACAACAGCGGCGCCAAGGAGATACAGATCATATCCGTAAGGGGCTATAAGGGAAAGAGAAGGACAAAGCCCTCGGCAGGAGTTGCGAGCTTCGTGAACTGCAGGGTGGTGAAGGGAAACGAGAAGGTCAGGCACGAGGTTCACAAGGCGGTCATAATCAGGCAGAGAAAGGAATACAGGAGGCCTGACGGAACGAGAATAAGGTTCGAGGACAATGCAGCAGTGCTGGTGAACGAGAAGTTCGAGCCAAAGGGAAGCATCATAAAAGGCCCTGTAGCAAGGGAGGTTGTGGAAAGATATCCGGCACTCGGAAAGATAGCGAGCATGGTCGTATAGGTGATTTTCATGAAGCAGGAATGGTCAAGAAACTGGGCAAGCAGCGTGCAGCCGAGGAAGCAGAGGAAATACGTCGCGAACGCTCCCCTTCATGTGAGGCAGAAGCTCGTATCGGTCCACCTCTCCAGGGAGCTGAGGGAGAGGTACGGAAAGAGAAGCCTTCCTGTAAGGAAGGGCGACAGCGTCAGGGTGATGAAAGGCTCTTTCAAGGGCGTTGCCGGAACAGTGGAAAGGGTGGACCTCTCAAAGCTTAAGGTTTATGTTGACGAGGTGAAGAGGAAGAAAGTCGACGGCTCCGAGGTTCATGTACCCCTGAGCCCTTCCAATCTTATCATAACAAAGGCCGTGCTCGATGACAAGAGGAGGCAGGCGATAATAGAGAGGTCCGCAGGTTCCGGAAAGATCGGGAAGAAGGAAAAGAAAGGCGGTGAGGAGGCAAAGAAGACTGCAAAGGAAAAGCCTGCCAGAAAGGAAAAATCCGGGAATTCAGAATCATCAGCCGAAATAAAGAAGAAGGCCAAGAAGACGGACAAAAGCAAAAAGGGTGAGTAAATGTATCTCAAGAGACACGGCATGCCGAAGTTCTGGCCCCTCTCCAGAAAGGAGAGGAAATACGCAGTCCGGCCTGTCCCGGGACCGCACTCCATGAGGAACTGCATACCCCTCAGGGTGGTTCTAAGGGATGTTCTCGGATACGCGGAGACAGCAAAGGAGGCGGATTCGGCCATAACATCGGGGAAAATACTCGTGGACAGGAAGGAGAGGAAGGACCCGAGGTTTCCCGTGGGCCTCATGGACACCATAGAGATACCTTCCACGAAGGAGGCGTTCAGGGTGGGAGTGAACTCTGCCGGACTCTTCCTCGAAAGCATAGGTCAGGGCGAAGCCGGCAGGAAGCTTTGCAGGATAACAGGAAAGACCGTTGTGAAGGGAGGTCTGACTCAGCTCAACCTCCATGACGGAAGGAACATACTCCTCAAGAGGAACATGTACAGCGTAGGAGATTCCCTTCTTCTCTCGCTTCCTGACCAGAGGATTGAAAAGCATTTCAGGCTCGCGAAGGACTCGCCTGCGCTGATAGTCGCTGGCAGGAACAAGGGTGTGAAGGGAAGGATAAAGGACATAATAAAGAGGAAGACCATGCTTGAGAAGAGCATCGCTATCATAGAGTCCGAAGACGGGAAGGAGATAAAGACCCCGCTCGAATACGTGTTCGTTGGGGAGTATTCAGGCGCAGCAAAATCCGAAAAGAAACCCAAACCGGAAAAGAAGGAGGCCTGATATGAACCCTATGAGAGAGATACGGCTCGAGAAGGTGACGCTCAACGTGGGCGCTGGGGAAGCTGGAGAGAAGCTTGAGAGGTCAAAGATGATGATAGAAAAGATAGCAGAGGGCGCGAAGGTTGTGGTGACGCACACGCACAAGAGAAGCACGTTCGGGGTTGCCAAAAACAGGCCGATAGGAGTGAAGGTCACCCTGAGGGGAGAGAAGGCCTTCGAGATTCTCCAGAAGCTTGTGAAGGCGAACGACGGAAAGCTCAAGGCCTCCCAGTTCGACTCGAACGGAAACTTCTCCTTTGGCATAAAGGAGTACATAGACATTCCCGGAATGAAGTACGACCCTGACATAGGGATACTCGGATTCGATGTGTGCGTCACTCTGGAAAGGCCTGGATTCAGGGTGAAGAGGAGAAGGTTCAGAAGGTCGCAGGTAGGAAGGAGCCACAGGATAACAAGGGAAGAGGCAATGGAGTGGGCCGCAAGCAATCTGGGGGTTAAGATAGAAGGAGCATGAGGTTTGATGGCATGCCGTACGACAAGATAAGAAAGCAGGTGGAGCACAAGCCGGTGAAGATATCGAGGCTTGAGAGATTCAACAAAGGAAAGGATAGGAAATTCGGGAAGAATACGCATCCCTGCAGGAAGTGCGGGAAAAGGAACGGCGTGATAGTGAAGTACGGTCTGCTGTACTGCAGGCAGTGCTTCAGAGAGGAGGCCGAGAAGCTCGGTTTCAGGAAGTTTTCATGAGGTGGTTGAATGAGGCATGACAATCTCGCGGATGCGTTCTGCATAATGAAGAACACAGAAAGGATAGGAAGAAGGGTGTGCGAGATGCCGGCATCAAAACTCATAGAAGGCGTCCTTAAGGTGATGCAGAGGCACAAGTACATAGGGAACTTCGAGCACATAGACGACGGAAAGGGAGGAAGGTTCAGGGTCCATCTCGCGGGCAGGATAAACGACTGCAATGTCATAAAGCCAAGGTTCTCGGTCAAGAAGGATGAGATATACAACTGGGAGAAGAGATTCCTCCCGGCCTACAATGTCGGAATACTGATACTCACGACCTCGAAGGGAATAATGGACCAAAAGGAAGCTATTAAGAAAAGGGTTGGAGGGCGACTGCTCGGCTACGTGTACTGAGGGATTGTCATGGGCATAGAGAGCGATATAAAGAAGGCAGTGAAGGAGAAGAGGATAGTGATAGGAACAAACTCCGTTCTCAGGAGCATGAAGAACGGCAAGGTCAGCTCTGTTGTGCATGCTTCCAACGTTCCGGAGAGCATGAAGAAGGACATACTGTCATACTCTGCGCTGTCAGGAATATCAGTAAAGGAGTTCAAGGGCAACTCCCTCCAGCTCGGAGAGATATGCGGAAAGCCCTTCGGCATCCTTGTGGTTGGTCTCGCTGCTCAGAAATAAATATAAGCTGATAAAGTATAATGGAGATACAATGGCTATAAAGCTGGACACCGATGTGATAAGGACGATAGCGCTCTTTGAAAAGATAACAAGAGTCCATCCCAAAGACTGCATAATAAGCGAGAATAGCGCGTATTTCGTGGTGGAGCCTAACAGGATAGGCGCGGCGATAGGAAAGAACGGCTCCAACATAAAGGAGATAAGAAAGATACTCGAGAGGAACGTCAAAGTCTTCGAGTACAGCAGGGTCCCGGAGGAATTCATAAGGAACCTCATACCGGGGATAAAGAGCCTTGAGATAAAGAACAGGTCTGTGACAGTCAGCGTTTCCCCGAAGGAAAAGACCGCTGTGATAGGAAAGAACGGAGAGAACATAAAGGCAATAAAGGAGCTGCTCAAGAGACACCTTAACATAGAGAGATTGAGGCTGATATGATGAAGATTTCAATGATATCAAAGAAGAGGGAGCCTGTCCTCAGGTTCGTTCTCGAGGGAGCCACTCCGGCGTTCGCGAACTCGCTCAGGAGAATAATGATTTCAGAGGTCCCCACGCTCGCCGTAGACTGGGTGGAGATTCACAAAAACAACTCCGCTCTTTTTGACGAGGTTGTGGCGCACCGCCTCGGCCTTATTCCCCTTTCCTTTGACCCCGCAAAGTTCAACCTTCAGGAGGAATGCAAGTGCGAGGGTTCCGGTTGCCCGAACTGCCAGGTAGTCTTCGCCCTCGAGAGGACAGGCCCCTGCACGGTCTATTCCGGAGACATGAAGTCCTCAAACAGGGACGTGAAGCCTGTGAGCCCGGACTTTCCCATAGTGGAGCTTCTCGAAGGCCAGAGCATAAAGCTTGAGGCTGTCGCCCGCCTCGGAAGGGGAACCGAGCATGCCAAGTGGCAGGCAGCGATAGCGAGCTACCAGTACTATCCGGAGATAGAGGTGAAGAAGGGAACCCCGGAGAAGGAGCTGAAAAGGATAGCGTCCTCTCTCCCGAAGGGAGTGGTTGAGGTCAGGGCCGGAAAGCTCGTCCTTGCAGACCCGTTCAAGGCTGACGAGGTCAGGCAGGCCGAGGAATTCTCGGATGCCGTGAAGGTGAAGCTCAACCCGGAGAAGTTCCTGTTCAGGGTGGAGAGCGTGTCAGGCCTTCCGGCCCCTTACATAGTCTCGAAGGCCGCGGAGATTCTCGAGGCCAAGGCGCAGGAATTCAGGAAGAAGGTCAAGGAGCTTTGATTTATTATAACATCCGCAAAATAATTAACATGCCAGCGGATTTCTGGAATAAGAAAGAATCCGTCATTCCTAGCGATATACTGGTTAATCCCTGCATTCTGAGAATGATAGGAGGCGTGAAGGGAAAAGACGTGCTTGACCTTGGATGCGGAGACGGAACTATAACTTCCGTTCTGCACAGGAGGGGTGCAAACATAATAGGCGTGGATAAGGACCGCGATGTGATAGAGATTGCCAGAAGCAGGGGAGGAACGTACTGGTGCAAAGACGTGCTTGACCTGAAATTTGATAATGAGCAGTTCGACATAGTATATTCTTCAATGGTTTTCCTTTTCCTGAATGACAGAGAGATAAGCAGGCTTGCCGGGAGAGTTTATGCATGGCTTAGAAAGAATGGAAGGTTTATAGTCTCTGATGTTCATCCTACAACAGAAATACAGAAGGACGAATCGAAATGGGTGAGACATAAGATACCGGCGGACTTCAGTTATTTCGAGACCCGGAAGATTGAGGCGACGTTATATAATCTTAAAGGCAGGAAAACCTCTGTCAAATATTATCATCGCCCATTGTCCAGATACATTGATCTTTTCTCTTCAAAAGGCTTCCGCCTTGTGAGATTGTGCGAGCCGAGGATTTCGCTGGAAGAGGCAAAGAAGAGAAATATGGTTTTTGAGAGCAGGAATCCGGCGTATATAATATTTGAATTCATCAAGCCGGAATGAATCAGTGCAGCGGTTGTGCGGAACAGTCTGAAAAAGTGGCTTGTTCATGGGAGCTGCTACAGCCTTGCAGCCTTCAGAATGATATAAGGAGGTATTCTGACTG
>WAQT01000042.1 GCA_015520105.1 Candidatus Aenigmatarchaeota archaeon | reverse complement strand
TCGCGTGGCTCGCCCACGTGCCCACGAGAGCTTTGTTCTTCCTCCTGTCGTCCGAGCTTATGGAAATCTTCCCGTCAGCAATCTTCATCTCCACGAAAGGGCTCCTGAACTCCCTCCTCAGCTCTCCTTTGGGGCCTGATACTATAAGCTCTCCCTTCTCGAGCCTCGCTTCCACTCCCTCCGGAATCTCGACAATCTTTTCCATTCCATCACCGGCGCAACCAGAACAAGCAAGGAACCCCTGCTCCTGAGGTTACGCCCGAAGGACTGCACCTCGCGCCGCATTCCGCGCGCAAAGCAATACAATTAATGCGAATATAGGTATTTAAATGTTCTTCCCCATCTATTCGGATTGAGTATAACAAACGGCACAGAGGAGCGAAGAACCTTACATTTTAATAGGAGTTCACAATATTCTGTTATGATTCGGATTCAGTTCGACCCCAGGAAGGGCATCTGGTGCGAGGAGGAAGAGGGGAAGGAGAGGCTCAGGAAGAACTTCTTCGGCACCGAGAGGAATGGAAAGATATGGCTCAACATAGAGGAGGCCCTCTACATACTCAATTTCATGAACGGCGTGTGCTATCATGGTGACAGGGAGATCGGCTTCAACGACCTCGCCTCGCACTACTCCTCCAGGGAACCAAGGCTCTTCATAAAATACAATGCTTTCAGGGATTGGAGGGACAGGGGCCTCGTGATAAAGAGAATGAGCGACATAGAGCTTCCGAAGAACCCAAAGCCCAAGAAGGGGAAGAGATACCCCTCCAAGACCATAGAGAGGATGGAGATAAAGCCGGAGGCCTACTGGTATCCGAAATCGATGTTCTCAGTAATAGACGACTACGAGACCGGCAGGGAGCTTTTCCAGAGATACTGGCTCGGCCAGCTCGGGATATACAAGCAGGAGAGGGGGAAGCTCCTCAAGCTCGATTTTTTCGAGACGGTCTTTCTCGCGAAGCACTTCGGCATGAAGGTTGTTAATGCGGACACCGGGAAACCCATGAAGTGGAAGGAGGTCTTCGAGGGCGTGGTGAAGGAGAGGGACTACGCAAGGCAGCATTACGAGGTCTACGAGGACTGGCGGCTCAAGGGCTATGTTGTAAAGACGGGCTTCAAGTTCGGCTCCCATTTCAGGATATACTTTCCCGGAGCGTCTCCGGGAAGGAGCGAAGACAAGTGGATACACTCCAAGCACGTCCTCCACGTCTTCCCGAAAGAGCAGAAGCTTCTGGTTTCCGAGTGGGCGAGGGCTGTCAGGGTGGCGCACGGAGTGAAGAAGACATTCCTCCTCTCCATACCCGAGATGACAGAGAAGGACTACATAGACTACCCAACGGAATTCATCTCCTTCAGGAGGAAGAAGGTCAGGGGCAACTGGATAAGGGAGACTCCCGAGGACAAACCCCGCTACCTCTTCGCGGACTTCTCCGAGGAGGAGCACATAGGAGGCGTGGAACTCGCCTCGCTCCTAAGGAAGGCCGAGAGCATGGGCATGGACCTGATACTCTCCATAACAGACAGGGAGACCGCGATAACCTATTACGTCCTCAACAAGGTCGTGCTCCCAGGCTCGGACTTCGTCTACTACGAAATTGAATGGATGAAACCGTAACAGGCTGCGTAGATAATCTGTAAATAGTTAACTTTTGGTCCAGCAACACCCTTTTACGGGAGCTCACAAAGCAGTCATGGTCAACGATGTAGTGGATGAGACCAGGCAAGCACCCGCTTCCTCTAAAGCGTGTACGGAAAACACGCAGGTAAACATAACAGAAGTTGCCGCAGGATGGAAGCGGTCAGCTCCCTCTTGATGCACCTTCTGGTGGGAGGAGGAGAAGGTGCTCCAAAGGCTGTTGACCCAAACCTCTTGAAAAACAATAAGGGCGTTTGTCAGCTTCCGTTGTGCTTGCCTGCATGTTTCTGCGCGGGTCCATGAATCGCTCTATCGCAGGATATCCTTTATTTCACTCAGAGAATGGAAAAGGAAATCGGGATTCTCGCGGGACAGGCGCTTCCCGGTGTGATACCCAGTGCGCATAGCCCCGGAAAGCACCCCAACTTCCTTCGCTGCGCGGATATCATAAACAGTGTCGCCGCAGTAAAGAAACCTCCTCTTGTCCACAGCAAACGCGGTCAGCAT
The DNA here is from genome assembly GCA_015520105.1 of Candidatus Aenigmatarchaeota archaeon. Taxonomy (GTDB): domain Archaea; phylum Aenigmatarchaeota; class Aenigmatarchaeia; order QMZP01; family QMZP01; genus WAQT01. Next base: position 1,700 of record WAQT01000042.1, on the reverse strand, counting down.
CCTTTCCAGGTTCTCTTTCTTGTCGGATGAGCTGCCGTCAACAGCGTCGAATAACTCCAGAATTCCATATTCTTCCGCCTCCTTTACCAGATTCTCTTTCGGATGGCTGCTCACAACAGTTAACATCTTTCCTTCCCTCTTCAGGAAGGAGAGAACGTCTTTTGCGTCGGGATACGGCTTCGGTACTATACCCGAACTTATTACTTCCTCAAGATGTTTTTTGTATAAGGAAAAAAGATAACCCTGTTCGTCGTCTATTCCGAACTTCCTGAAAAACTCAACGGGCGTCATTGTCGTTTGCCTAAGCCACTCATCAAACTCCATCCTCGGAATTCCGTAACTCTCCAGAATTCTCATGTTCGACTCATAGACAGGCATTCTGTCATCGCTTATCACGCCGCTCCAGTCAAAGCAGAACAATTCGATATCCATGCTTTGTTTTTGTAGGAGAGTTTTTATTTTATGCGGTTCTTTCAACATTTAAAAATCCCCTGCGCCTATATTCTTCTGCATAGCCCCGTAGTCTAGTGGCCAAAGGCCTTTCTTTACGAGAGCCCACGGGCTTCTGCAAAGAAACCCCTGGGAAAGAAACACGCAAGAAAGAGAGGCTGGCCATGGATGGCAGGCTCTGGACCTGCAGACCCAGGTTCGAACACCTAGCCTTTTACGGACGCTGCCGCAAGTCGCAAAAGGCTAGGTCTCACCCAAAACACGCAAAAACAATACCAATTAACCGGTAACACGGTTAACGGCGAAAACCGAAAATCCTGGCGGGGCTATAAAACTATCACAAACATTTCAATTGATAACATGCTGGTATCCACAACTTCGGAAATTAGCGAGAAGAAAATCTCCAGAACGCTCGGAGTGTTCACGGGTAGCACAATAAGGGCAAAGCACATCGGAAAGGATATCATTGCCGGCCTGAGAAACATAGTTGGCGGCGAGCTTAAGGAATACACCGAAATGATGAGAGAGGCAAGGAAAGAGGCGTTTGAAAGAATGATTGAAAACGCACAAGAAATGGGAGCCGACGCCGTTGTCGGAATGAGGTTCTCAACTTCAATGGTAACCTCGCATGCCGCAGAAATCCTTGCTTACGGGACAGCCGTGAAGCTGAAATAGCCTATTTTCCTATCTCCCTGTTCAGCGCCTCTATGAACTTCCCGAGCGTTCCGTGGGGTATTTTCGCTCCAGCTGCTGCCTCGTGGCCCCCTCCGGACCCGTCCACGCTGTCCGCCGCCCTCTCTGCGAGCCTGTTGAGCTTCAGGGAGTAGTCCCTTGTCCTCATGGTTATGTCCGTGTACCTCTCCCTCTCATAGACCGCAAGCCCAACAGGGGCGTTTTTCACTGTGGCTGCGAAGAGAGCCGACGGCCCGCGGAAGCCAAAGCTTGGTATGTCCGTGGTATAGGCGACCCTTCCGCTGATTCTTGCCTTCCTCTTTATAATCTCGTAGAGCTTGAATTCCCTGTTCACAGCCTTCCTCGCGCTCCTCACCAGCCCGGGTATGTCAGACGGATTCCTCCCGGAGGCGAGGGCCTCCACTATCCTCCTCTTGTCATCGTATCCCGCAAACTCCTCGTTCTTTATCCCGAGGACAATGGAGGACACCTCGAAGTATAACGCTCTCCTGTCCCAGTTCCTCAGCCTCCTCTGTATGAACCGCGTCCCGTCCATGAAGTCCCCCACAGCCCCGTAT
>WAQT01000041.1 GCA_015520105.1 Candidatus Aenigmatarchaeota archaeon | reverse complement strand
TAGTCCCTGGATAAAGCCTATGTCATTTTCAGTAGTGCCTATGCCTACCTTTGCATAACTGCTTCCCTTTGAAAATTGTGCAGCATAACCGTAGCCATTATTATTTTCTACGTCAAGCGGAGCGGTTGGGCTTGTTGTGCCTATCCCAACCTTCCCTCCGGAAATAGTAAGGGTCCCTGCTATTGTCCCCTCTCCTATCTCGTTTGCGGAATGGCCCGGGTTTGGAGCAGAATAGGTCTGCGCTATTCCGTAGTTTATGCCCGTGAGGGTTGCAAGGGAAAGAACGAGATAAACAAGATGCATTTTTTCTACATTGATTATAAGTTTAGTCATATTTAATTATTGGAGATTAGCAAATTTATTATTTTAATGCTCATTGGGCATTGAATGTTCACCAGTATAACAAACGCTTGCATCACGAATCTCAGCGAGGATGTAAAGACAGCGGGACGCTTTTCCGAGAGAATTACGCTTTTGATAACATATTCCCGTAGAAAGCTGTTATTTGCAGGAACACGAATTCGCGCAGGATATGAAATTTATGCCACTGATAGAAAACTTTAAATAGATAATCCTAATTAGTATAATTATGATTATACAATTTAAGGACAGAAAGAGAGAGCTTCAAGAATTAAAAGAGGTTATTGGTAGCGATGGTTTTGAATTTATCATAATCTATGGAAGGAGAAGGGTTGGGAAAACCGAACTTGTTTTGAAGGCAACCGAAGGGGTGAAAAGGGTCTACTTTCTATCAACTGGAGAGAAGGATCTTGAAAGGTTCTATAACGTCTGCATGAAACAGTTTCCTGAGATAAGAAGCTTCAGGGCTGACTGGGAGACGCTGTTCGATTTTCTTAAAGGCAAGGTGGATGCGATAATAATTGATGAGTTTCAGAACCTTGTGAAAGAAAACAAGAAAATACTCAATATATTCCAGTCAATCATTGATGTTTCTCTAAAGAATTCGAGATTGAAGTTTTTTGTTCTGGGCTCTTCTGTATCCGTTATTACTACAAGGGTTCTGGACTACAGCAGCCCGCTTTATGGAAGAAGAACGGGTTCGATGCTTCTGAAACCAGTGTCTTTTTTCGATTTGAAGGATTTCTTTCCTTCATTAGGCATCGAGCGGCTCGTTGAAATATACGGGTTTGCTGACGGCATACCTCAATATCTCGTCAGCATAAAGGGAAATCTCTGGTCGTGGCTGAAAAAAGAGCTGAAAAAAGAAAGAAGTTTTCTGAAGGATGAGATGGATTTTCTTATGCGGTACGAGTTTGAGGATTTCGGAACATATAAGCTTATTTTAGAGGCTATTTCGCACGGCAGGACAAAACTGAATGAAATAAAGGATTTTATAAAAGCAAAGAGAACCGACATAACGCCTTATCTGAGAAATCTGATAAATGTCGGTATGGTAAAAAGGGTTGTTCCTGTAACAGAGAACATCAAATCAAAAACCGGGAGATACTGTATTTCTGATAATTTTGTGAGGTTCTGGTTCAGGTTTATCTACCCGAATCTTACATTCATTGAGGAGAGGGTTTTCGATGTTGGCCTGATAAGAAAGGAGTATTCTCAATATTTAGGAGAAGTTTTTGAAAACATATGCAGGCAGTTTCTGATAAAAAAGGGAATGTTCTCCTTTACAAAAATAGGCAGGCAGTGGGGAAAGATGCCGGGAGCAAAGCCCGGGAAGAACACTTATGAGATTGACATTGTTGCTCTGAACGAGCGCGACAAAGAAGTTCTGTTTGGGGAGTGCAAGTGGCAGGACAAAGCCGATGCTGAAAAAATCGTGAGGGAACTGATGGAGAAGTCGGAATATGTTGAATGGAACAGGGGGAATAGGAAGGAAAGCTTTGCTGTTTTTGCAAAGAGCTTCAGAAAGAGAACAGAGGAGTTTGAAGGAAGAAGGGTTTACTGTTTTGATTTGAGGGATTTGGATAGGATTGTGAGAGGAAAGGGTTAAGATTCAAGAAAGTGTGCAGAGGCATCATTCGAAGAATCAATGCAAGAGCCTGATCACAAGTTCTATTGACGTCTATACCATATACAGTGCCGTTTTCAGGAACGTATATGGTATGTCCACCTCTTTCTGAGGGTTTCCCATGTGAGTTCCTCGCCTTTGGATTTAAGCATGAACCATACAACTCCCAGCACCACAAGTATAACGGCTCCTGCAAGAATCAGTATCACAGGAAGGACATTCATGCAGTCGTTCGGGCAGGAACCCCCGCAGTCCACCCCCTCCTCGTTTCCGTCCTGTATTCCGTTCGTGCAGCTCTGGCAGTCTTCATCGTCCCAGTCTGTCTTCCCGTCGCAGTCATTGTCCTTCCCGTCATCGCATATCTCCGGGGAGGGATTGATCGGTTCCTTGGACACTACCCATACGCCATTCTCGCATACTTTTTCTCCAAGCCTGCACTCTCCTATATTAGAGATGCCGTACGGCTGAGGGGGGTCTGAAGGGGAGCAGCAGTTCGAGCCTTCGTCAATCTCTCCGTCGCAATCGTCGTCAAGGCCGTTGCACTCTTCAGGCGAGGGGTCGATGTTTCCTTTGCACTCTCCCCACTCTCCGTCATCATTGCATGTCTGGGTTCCGTACTTGCACACTCCTTCGTCAGTGACGCCGCACTCCTGAGTCTCTCCGGGAACGCATGCGCAGTCAATTCCTTCGTCAATCTCTCCGTCGCAGTCGTTGTCCTTTCCGTCGCATGTTTCGTTTGACGGCCCGAGAGACTGCATGCAGGAGTCGTCCCAGAAGCCCTGATAGTTGCACACCTGATAACCCGGTTCGCATTCGCCTGCATCTGTGCCGCAACTCCTCGTGGCATTCGGCCTGCACTCGGTCAGTGTGAATCTATAAACAACGCTCCCCTCGTTTCCCTCCTTGTCGCGGGTGCGTATAAAGAAAGAGTGGTTGCCATAGGTCTGGTTCTCAAGGAGCGATGCGTTGATTTCCCATGACACCCTCCATTCCTGAAGGGACGCGTTAACGAGATATGAGTATTTTATCAGAGTGGACTTGAAATAGAGTGAGGCCTCGTCTATTCCCTGTGGGTCTGTTATTGTAGCGTTTATTACAAGGGATTCGTTCTTTGCAACGGTCTTGTTATACTCCTCAATGACAGATGGCGGGGCGTGGTCTATGGTAGTGGACACTTCCTGTGACCAGTTTCCGGTGTTTCCTGCCCGGTCGAATGCCCTGCATCTGAAGGCATACTCCTTGCCGTCCTCTCCCATGAACGTGATGCTTGTGTTTTCTGTATGTTCTGCTCCGGAAACATCGTTCCATTCCGAGTCTTCCCTGTACTGCACCTCATAATGCGAGATTCCCGAGAGGGAGTCCTGCCCGGACCAGCTTATCCCAAAGAATGTGGAATTTGTTATTTCCGGGAGCGTATCCATCGAGCAGTTCGGAGGCGTCAGGTCAGTGGTCGTGGTTTTATCCTGTGACCAGTTTCCGGTGTTTCCTGCCCGGTCGAAAGCTCTCACCCTGAAACTGAAGGTGTCTCCCTCTGATACCTGCACAGGGTCTCCGGATTCTCCGAACAAGGACGAGGTCTTGTTTGTGGATAGCCACTCATTCCATGAGGATTCTCCCTTTCTCCACTGAACCTCATAGAAGTCTATGCCAGAACCGTTGTCCTGCCCTGACCATGACACAACAAAGGAGGAGTTGGACCATTCGGGGAGAGAAATAGCGGAGAAAGGCGCTGTTTGGTCTATGTATGTGGAGACCTGATTGGAGAATCCCTGCCCTGCTGAGCTAGTGGGTATGCACCTGAAAGCGTAGAGGTGGTCCGGGGAGAGCGTGAAGGTTGCTGTTGTTTGGGTTCCCGGATAGGTTCCAAGCTCCTGAAAGCTTCCGCTGTCGCTGCTGTATTCTATGCTGACATCGCTTACAGGAGAATCGCTGTCCACTGACCATGAGAGTGTTATCTCCGTGGAGTTTGTGTATTCGTCCAGAGGGTTGAGCGTGCATGATGGAAGGGATGTGTCTATGTTTATCTCTCCTGAAAGTTTCGGGGTCTCCGGGTTTCCTGCACTGTCCACTGAGTAGTATTTTATAATCCTTGTGCAGCTTCCGGTGCAGGAGATTTCTATGTTTCCTCCGGAGTATTGCTGGAAGTTTGTGCACTCTGGGGAGCCTTTCTCAAAGGAGCACCAGTAGGTGCTGGAGCATCCGGATGTAGAGTCGCTGCACTCTATCTGGGTGGCGAATCCCGCCTTTCCGTACCACTGGTCCGGGTCTGGCTCCGGATTCAGGGAACTGACCGGAGGAGTGACATCTATCATAACAGTGGTCCCGCCTGTCCCTGTATTTCCTGCCTCGTCTTTCACTGCGTAGTTAAGGCTTCCGTACGCATCATAGTTTATTGAGATGCTGTAAGGCGCTGAAAGGGATGTTCCTGACATCGGGTCGCACGAATCTCCTATGCAGTAATACACCCCCTCGATCGGGGATTCCTGCGGGCTGTCCGCAACATCGAGGTTTATGGTCTGGGAACTGTTGACCCACTGGTCCGTGTAGCTGTAATCATCGGATATGGAAGGCGCGGTTTTGTCCACAAGCGCTTCTTCAGGACCGGCTGTGATGTATGTTCCCGAACCACCGGCTATCGCGCACACCCACTTGTGAGAGTCTATTTTTACAGGTCCGAATCCGTTGAGGTCGTAGGAATCCGGGTCTGACGGGCACGAACCGGGGTTGCTGTCATAGACACGCATCTTCTTTATAGGTGCGTTATTGCACTCCGAATCGTTCGGGTCGGAACACTGTGCAGACACGTAGGCGTCTGCGTTCTGCCATGAGGGAGGGAGGTCTGCAATTACAAGACGCTTTACGGAGCCGACCCTGCAGCACACCTTTGTGGAATAGACCGTTCCCTGGCTTGAGTCGCAGCCGGCGACATGAGCGTTTGTGTCTCCTGATATGGTCGCGACGCAGGAATACACCTCGCTTCCTGAATAACACTCAGAGGCGTACACGCACTCCACTTCGTCGGAGTTGGAGGAGAGGCATACCTTGTTGTTGTAGTTGGACTCTGTGCTTTTCTCTGCATGAGCATTGGTCTGGGAGGAGAGTTTGAGGACAACGTCATAGTTTCCGCTGCACTGCGTTCCGAGAGAATCTCCGCTGCAGCACACCTTGAGGTTGTAGTTGTTCTGTCCGGGAAGCTCTGCATGAGCGTTCGAGTAGTCAGAAATATGGAAAAGGTCAACGCCTCCTCCGCAGTCTTGGGAGATGGAGCACTGGAGCAGGCCAGCGGCAGAACCGGAATGCATGAGCCATGCTGCCAGCAGCAGAATCAAGAAACGTTTCCCTTTCATTAGATTATAATTATTGTTTGTGCTTAATATATCTTTCAGCGAATGGTAAGAGAAGAAGCGAGAGGGAGATTGCTGCCACTATTGACCACCACGTGAGTCCGGGAAATGATGCCGGATATCCTATCTCTATTTCAGCTCCGTCAGAATCCATGAGTCCGGGAGACGCGATGTTGGATGATGCGGTGATGTTTATTATGTATTTTCCTGTCTCTCCGGGATATATCTTTATATAAAATCTCCTTTCTTCCATTGGATTCAGGTTGTAGACATTGAGTATGTCATTGTTCGGTCCGGAGATATCATATTCTCCTGTTCCGGAGTCCACAAATTCCGGATTAGCTGAGACAAAAGAGCTGTCTATCCCAAGAGTTATGTTGTCAGTCGCTGTCTGTATGTTCCTTACCTGAACAGGAAGAAGCATTGACTCTCCCATTGAGAGATAGGCTTTGTGAATCTCGAAGTTTGCAAGGGGATGGGACGTTGTGAACATCGTTCTTGTTCTCTTCACGTTTCCTGCCCTGTCCGTCGCTTCTGCGTAATACTTGATTATCGTGTCATCGTCATAAGAGAAGGATATTGAGCAGTTGCTCCAGCCTCCCCAAGGCGATGCGGAACCGCAGTCCTTTTCGCCGTAGGTGTGCTGGTTGTTCTGGGTGAGCCAGTATACTATCCTGTGATTCATCACTCCTGAAACATTGTCCATGGCTTCTGAGGTTATGTTTATCAGAGTGACGTTCGCAGGGACGTATCCGCCGATCAGGAGATTGCCGTTGCCGTCTCTGGCTGTCAGATTTATCGTTGGACTTGAGATGTCAGCTGTCGCAACCACGGGACTTATAAGGGGGCCTGTGTTTCCGTTGATATCCGTGGCGTTGCCGCTGAAGTAGTACGTCCTTCCGTCTTCCACTGATGTTGGTTCTGAGGGCCCGAATTTTATGCTGTCCGAAGGCAGTGTGCAGGATGTTGTGATTCCGCCTGATGTTATATAGTTCCACGGTCCTGAGGAGGAGAGGCTCCATACCACGTTGGAGCATTTCACTCCGTAGTTGTCTGTGGCTGTCCAGGACACGGTCCAGTTTGTTGCTGCAATCCATCGGGTAGAGGGTTCTGTGATGGAGAAGGATGGTGGTATGGTGTCTGCCTCTGCTTTGCAGCACACCTTTATGGGAAGGTCGTCTGTCCCGTCGCAGTCAGCGATATGAGAGTTGTTCGCCTGCGCTATTGTTGCAAGGCATGCGTAATCAGCACCGAACATGCTGCAGCTCTCGGATGCCGATGTGGTATAGTTGCACCTGACCTCAATGCCTCCGGAATCCACAGAAATATATGATTCGTAAGGATAACCGGATTCCGTATTTTCCTGAACATGCGAGTTTGATTGATTCCATAATTTCAGGATGATGTCATAATCCACTCCCCGGGTTCCCTGCCTGATGTTGTTCAGGCCGTCAACCCCTCCGCAGCACACTCTCCACGAATAGCTGTTCTGGGAAGGAAGCTCTGCATGGGACTGCGTGATGTTGTACATGTGCAGCATGTCCACAGGGTATGAGCCTCCGCAGGGGCTGTTTCTCACATCGCACTGCAGCTGGGCAGCGGAAGACGGAATCAGGAATAAAGATGCAAGAAGCACGCATAAGAAAGCCGGAACAGGAGTGTTTATTTTTTTCACGATTTAATATTGTCGGGACTTCTTATAAATATGGGACAATCACGGTTGCGTCTGGTTTGCATTCTCCTGCGTCACAAGGCATGAGACATCAATCACGTTCTTTGTTCTGTTGCCAAGAAAAACAGGAACCGGCTGGCAGCTTTCGCTCTCCTCGTAAAGTTTTGTAACAGTGTCGGTCACGCCCTGCCTGTATCCGAGGTCGAATGCGGACCGAATCTTCTGGCTCTCAAGCTTTGAGTATTCTCCGTAAGCTATGTAAAAAAGAGAGGCCGCAAGGGCTACAAGGAGGAAGATAACGGTCCTGTTCACCGGCTTCTCTCTTCTCTTGTTTCTTCCTGCAGACATATTGTGCGTATAAATTGTTTACTTAAATTTGTTCATATATCGTATCGGCTCTTCGGATAATTACCAGCGCAGGCATCTCCACCTGCAGTTTCCAGCGCCCGTGAATGTCCAAGAACCGTCTACTGTTCCTGAGGTTCTGCAAGAAGCGCCATCATCGGACTGAAATACGAAACAGATGGTCCATGGCCCTGAGACCGTGCCTTGAGAATATACGGGAGATATTACAGGTCTGCCCGAGGGCCACGCTGTTCTGCAATCATTTCCAATACACAGTCCTGTCCGGCCCTTTACATAACCGTTCACATCAAGTGCTTCGGAGGGATTTGCCACGCCTATGCCGACGTTTCCTCCGGAGATGTAAAGCGTGTTAGCGTTGTCAAGCAGAAGGTTCACTCTGTTCCCACCGTCTCCGTAACCGAAGTATGCACCTCTTGCGTTGTCGTTCCTTCTAACCTCGAAATATCCGTAATGCGTGTTGTCCGTCGCCCTCGCTGTGTGGTAATACCCTGTTCCCGATATCATTGTCCTTCCGTCCACTGTGAGTCCTCCGTCAGTCCTGAGGGTTCCTGTTACATATGTGTTTCCATTTACTTTCAGCCTTGAGGTTCCGGGGTCTGTTGTTCCTATGCCTACGTTTCCTCCTGTTGTGATGTATATTCTGTCTCCGTCTCCTGCTCTAAGTCTCAGCGCCCTTAATCCGTCCCCTCCTGCGAGGTCTCCGACTGCTATTGAAGATGAGTCTGCGCTCAAGACGCCTTGTCCCTTTACTCCTATTACTCCGTTTACGTCGAGTTTGGCCTGCGGGGTTGACGTGCCTATGCCTACGTTTCCTGTGTTGTAGTAGATGCTGGAGCCGCTCTGGGACCAGAGAGAAGTGCCTGCATTGTCGGTCCCGCACAGAACATTACCGCTGGAATCAGTGTAGAGCTTTCCGCAGTTCGGCTTTCCTCTTATTCTGACGTTTCCGTTTACATCAAGTTTTGCTGCCGGGTTTGCCACGCCTATGCCGACGTTTCCTGTCTGGGTTATGACCATGTCATTGCGGGAGATGTGAGTGTCTCCTCCGCTGCCGGCTATTAATGTCCAGTCGTCACTGCCCCAGTCAGCTATCAGTGCGCCTGTATTGGCCGGGATCATTATATTTCCTGCCACCTGAAGCCTGGCCTGTGGGTTTGATGTGCCTATGCCCACGTTTCCTGTGTTGTAGTAGATGCTGGAGCCGCTCTGGGACCAGAAGTCATTGGCAAAGAAGTCGCTGGCGTGATAGCTGTCCAGCATATCCGCATCGAGTCCGGAGCCCGGACCGTCGTTTCCAGAATGCCACACCGTTCCTGGAAGGTTTGTGATTTCAGACCATGGATGGGACTGCTGGGCTGAAGTGTAGCCTATTAACATGAAGGGGATTGCGAGGATGAGCAGATAAGTCAGAACTCTGGGATTATTCATATAGAATATTTGGGGTGTGCGAATAAAAAATTATCCGTTAAGAAGAACCTTTCCTTTCACATACTCCGTTGGTATGAATCCGAACCTTCCGCTGTCGGCTCCAGAAGCATGATTGTCTGTCAATACGAGAATGGACCCGGGAGGGATCCCTCCGTACGCCTCCAGCGGCTTGCTTATTATTCTGGCCTCTCCCTCAGTGAGATTGTAACCGGTTATTGGTGTGCCGTTGATTGCTATCTGACCGTCGTTTATCTCTACAGCGTCTCCGGGAAGGGCTATAACCCTTCCTATAAGAGGCTCGTTCACTGACATAAGCTTGTACTGGATTATATCCCCTCTTCTTATGGGGTTGCGGCTGTAGTAGTTGAGGTCTATTGTGAGAATCTGGCCGTCCCTGATTGCAGGTTCCATGTAATGCCCCTTCATTACGATTGTGTTTGTTCCGGAAGGGAATGCAAGGTAAGCGGCGCACAGGACTGCGGCAATTGCAAGGAGAAGGATAAGGTTTTTCTTTCTTTTTGGTTTCCGCTTCATAATATATATTTTTCAGGGCGTTTATAAAATACGGAGCATTCTGCAGATTATTTGTTCAGTTTCCCCACCTGCTCTTCCAGTTCTTTGCGGAGCCTCTCACCCTCGTCCTTCTCCGAGAACGCGTCCATCCTGCACGCTATGCTGAGCTTTGATGCGAGGAGTCTTGCAACCTTTCCCTTCAGGTTCTTCGGGGCCTGCTGAACCATGGGGTGGCCGAAAAGAACGCCGTACTTCGGGGCTTTGCCCTCTCCCCTGAGATGGCGGAACAGAGCCTTCTCCGCTCCAAGAAGCTGGATTGTGGATGAGGGCATCTTTGAAATCTTCTCAAGGCCTCCTGCGAGGTTGAGAAGCCTTGAGGCGAGAAGCGGGCCTGCGACAGCTGACATGTTTGGTATCGCTGCACGGGCAACCTTCTCTATGTACTCGGAAAGGGATTCTTTCCTAGTCCTGAGCCTTATCAGGTCAGAGGCAAAGGCGCGCATCTGCTCCACGTCCTCTGAGGAGAGGTTCATGCCGGCGCTCTTCTTCGCTGCCTCTGAAAGCTTCGGGTCCTCAAAACTCTCGCGGAATCCGTATTTCGCAACAGCTTCGGCGAATTTCTCGTTCGAGGTTATGAGTTTCGCCGCCTCTGGGAAGTAGAGGCCGTACCATTCCCTGAGCATCTCTGTGAGCGTGTTGAGCTGCCTGTCCAGTTCGTCCACTACAGCTATCGTTCTCATCAGTATCCGGTCTGGTTTCTCCTTTCTGATTTCCTCCCTGGTGAGTTCGATGTTCACTTTGCTCAGGAAGGAGTTTATGTCGCTCTGGGTGTTGGTCCATCTCAGGTCAAGCGCGAGCTTCCTGAACTCAGAGGAGAGCTTCTTTTCCGCAAGGTTGTCCTTCTCCTCCACGCAGGAGATTCCTGAGAGTTTCGCCTTCCTGTTCCACACTATCTCCTTGAATCCCCTTGCTTTGAGGGCATCGGCTATCCCCTTCTCCTCTGGTATAAGGTTTCCCTTTCTGGTCTGCCTGAGCTTTTCAGCGACGAGCTTCGGGTCTTTGGGAAAGAGCTTGCTCTCGAGGAGATTGCCCTCTTTGTCGAACGCGAAGCTTCCTATTACGCACGTGGCTATGTAGGCTCTCATGGTATCAACACCTCATTGTTTATGATGTTCCTGTTTGTGTATTCAGTCAGCATAAATATTAATAAAGCAATGCTATAGATTTTCATGCGCAGGGCTGCGGCGCAGGGCTGGTGGTCTAGCGGTTAGGACGCCGCCCTCACACGGCGGAGATCCCCGGTTCAAAAGAACCCTTTAGCGCAGGTAAACGCGCTAAAGCGTTCACGGAAACACCGCTGCCGCAGAAATAATGCAAGATAATGGTTAACGGTGAGTGGGAGTCCGGGCCGGCCCATGGCTTCCGCAGCGCTGCGCGCGGGCCGGTGGTCTAGCGGCTTGGCTATGCCCCGAAAATGACACCGCCTTGACGTGGCGGGGATCGCAGGTTCGAATCCTGCCCGGCCCATCAGGAAGCTCCCGTCGTCTAGCCCGGTCAAATCGCGCGATGCGCGGGGCTAAGGATCCAGGCCTTTCGATTCGGAATCGAAAGAGATGAGGCCCTCGGGCCTGTGAAAAGGAAAGCCTGTGACGCGGGTTCAAAACAAAAGAGGGAACCCAGGTTCCCCCTCTTGTATCGTCCCCTCCTGTTTAGAGGATAAACAGGCAGACGGTTAACGGGGATATGAAGGGAGTCCCGCCGGGAGCATCGCCTGAACACAATGGCCAGGTCTTTTGTCTGGCCCTTAAAACACAGAATGCGGGGATACCCAAGCGGTCAAAGGGGCAGGACTCAAGTTCGGAACAGCTTGAGTGTTGATTCCGGTTTGTCCGGAGATGAGAAATCCTGTGGCTAAGAGGCTTTTTACGAGAGCTGACGCGTCTTCCAAAAGCCTCCGCAAAAACTCGTAAAGGCCTGGTACTGCCTTCGCCGGTTCGAAACGCAACACCCTTTTACGGGAGTTTACACTTCCGCAAAAGCGTGTACGGAAAAAAGCGTGTACGGAAAATACGCAAAGTAAACGCAACAGACGCTGCCGCAGGATGGAAGCGATAAGCTCCCTCTTGATGCACCTTCTGGTGGGAGGAGGAGAAGGTGCCGGCAGGGAGTTTCCTGACGGAAACAAGCGTGTACGGAAAATATGTAATAATGTTATTCCCTGTTGCATGGGGAGTAGGCCGGTAGAGGGGCGTGAAAACGCAAGCCTCGTGGCCCCTCTGCGGTGGGAGTCCGGCTCCCCGCATTCGCATTCATCTGCAGGCGCAAAGGCAACTAGCCGGAGCTTGAGACTCCTGCTTCCTGAATCTTCTGCAGTAAAGAATTTATTGAAGCCGCATCAATAATTAAACAATGGAGCTGAAAATCTCGATTGAGAGAAGGCACGCTGCCTACATAGTGCTGTCCGTTCTTATCGTGGCCGGAGCTAACTACGCCATAGCATACGGAGGCAACAATCCAGCTGTTGTGGGCCACAACGCAGAGGAGATAGGAGAGGGAACAATAGCAGGGACCCTCACTATTTCCGGAGGGAAGGTTGGGATTGGCACGACGAATCCGAAGGCGAAGCTGGATATCGGGGGAAGGACAAAAATAGGCGAGTCGTATATCAGGCTCAGTTCTTCTTCATGGAATACTATACAGATGGATGGCGACAAGTCCACCAAGACGTTTATTCTTCATTACGGAGGGTCCAGCGACAACCGAGTGAGATTCGGAAGGTACGGCGACAACTTCGGCCAATGGGAAGCAAATCCCATCGCTTTTGACCTGGACGCGCCCAGCGGTACCTTGGTTGTACAAGGTAACGGCAGGGTTGGCATAGGCACAGCAAGCCCGCAGGCCAAGCTGGACATTCAGGGGTCTTCAACAAACGGTTACAGGGCGCTGCAGCTGTCGGGCATGGGCCCTTCTCCGAGGATAGTGTACAAGACAGGCAATAATCCGACATGCAAGGGGCCTGTGATTGCGAGGCATAGCAAGGGGAAGACATGCACAGGCAATTCTGGTCTTTTATGTTCTGGTAATTCGTGCAGTGTTCCCAGCGGCTGGGGTGTATCATCATG
>WAQT01000040.1 GCA_015520105.1 Candidatus Aenigmatarchaeota archaeon | reverse complement strand
ATATAATAAATTCTAAAATTTTTCAGCAAAAAAGTGAGAGTTAACAATTTGACCCCGTGATATATTCAGGCCAGCCGTGGTAAGTGTTGGAAGAGGAAGGAAAAGAGAGATATGCGTTGCATGATGCCTGTCTTGCGAAGACTTAGCCTCCGCAGAGGATAGAGAATATATTGTTTTTCTTCCAAATAATATTATGAAGAGAGATTATCTTATAGGAGAGCCGGAGGAAGATATTTTCTTCCTGAACGCTGTGCTTTCGGTCAGGGCGCACGCAGGAACCGCTCAGAAGAGCGAGTTCTGCGAAGATGTTGGAAAATCCTGCCCTTACAAATCTTCCGATGAGGGGCATGACTACAGCCATCTCATAACAGCTGTTCTCGATGAGGAGCAGATTGAGGACTTCATTCGCGGAAGGATAAGCAAGGAGACAGCCAAATCGAGAATGTCATGCAGGACCGAGAGATTCTACCACAGGATAGGGATTGACACGAGCGAGCTGTCGGAATATCCTCCGCTCTCTCTTTATCAGAACGATATTGAGGAGTTGTTCCTGAACGCCATGGACAAAAACGTCGGCGGAGACATAGACGGAATAATAATAATACACAAGAAACCGTCAAAAAGGTCTTTTATTCTCTCCTCGAAAGGCCGCGAGGAGTTTGATAAGAGGTACAGGGGACTCATAGAGCCTGCCGCATTCTACTATCAGGACTTCTCCGGAATGAGCGGTGACATAGACGGCGGAGGCAGGTTTGCTGCAAGGTCGCTCACAAGCCACTATCCCGGCTCTGTCGCTGTTGTGAAAAGAACAAACGGGAACGTCGTGGAATACAGAGGCGGAAAGAGGAGGAGAAAGATGGTGCTGAAGGGAAACAGGGACCACAGCAAAAGCAAGGTTGGAACAACGAGAGTCTATGAGTTTGACGAGCACGGAAACGTTGCAAGAATATCCTGCTTTGAGGAGATGAAGGCATGGTGTCCCGAAGGCTCGCGCAAAAGAATTATAACGGACAGGCAGATGAACGCAATAGCCCGGATTTACAGGGAGGTCAGGAATATATAACCGGTCTTGTGGCAGCGCAAGAGTCCGTTACCAAAAAGCTTATTAATTTGCTCCTTTATTCATTATATGGCATCGATAAGCCCTCATGTGTCGAGAACGTTTTCCGAGTTCGTTATAATTCCAGGAAAGACGAGAAAGGATACGAAAATCACTGACGTTTCTTTGAAGACACGCATAACGCATGACATAGAGATGCCTCTTCCCTTTCTGAGCGCGGCAATGCAGGCAGTCACGGGTCATGAGCTTGCGATAGCCCTTGCCCAGCACGGCGGGCTAGGAGTGATTCCCGGAAGCATTCCCATGGAGGAACAGGCAGCCGAGGTTGAGAAGGTCAAGAGGTACAAGGCGGGTTTCGTCTATAATCCGGTGACAGTCGGGCCCGATGACAGGATAAGCAAGCTTATCGAGATTGAGAGGAGAATGGGGTACTCCACATTCCCTGTGACAAAGGACGGGAAGCTTGTGGGTCTTATAACAGAGAAGAAATACCATCCCGAGAAGGATGCAGACAAGAGGGTTTCAGAAAAGATGATACCCCTTGACAAGCTTGTGTTCGGAAAGGACGGGATAAGCCTTGAAGAAGCGAATGACAAACTCATAGAGTTCGGGGTGGGGGCGCTTCCCATAGTGGACAATGACATGAACCTCAGGTCGGTTGTGTTCTATAAGGATATAAAGACCCATTTCATCTATCCGGATGCATTTGTTGATGAGAACAAAAGATTAAGGGTGGCCGCTGCTGTATCAACGCATCCCGAGGATGCGGAAAGGGCGAGGATGCTCGTGAAAGCCGGAGTGGATTTTCTCGTTATAGACTCTTCAGACCTCTACTCCGATTTCGCAGAGGATGCGATGAAGGAATACAGCAGGCACAGGATGCCCATAATAGCTGGCAACATAGTGGACAGCGAGGGATTCAGGTTCCTTGCAGAGCTCGGCGCGGATGCTGTTAAGATAGGTCAGGGTTCAGGCTCGATATGCACCACCCGCAGGGTTAAATCCACAGGAAGAGGCCAGGCCACGGCTGTCATGATGGTCGCGAAGGAAAGGGATAAATTCTTCGAGGAGACCGGAAGATACGTCCCCATAATCTCCGATGGTGGAATAGAAGGCACAGGAGACATGGCAGTCGCCTTCGCCCTGGGAGCCGACGCCGTCATGATGGGGAAGTATTTCGCGGGATTCACCGAAAGTCCGACCCAGCTCATGCACAAGACCTACAGCGTGATAAACCCTGACGGTTCCGGGAGGATAGAGCGCGTGACCGCTTACATAAAACCCTATTGGGGCGAGGCCTCCATGAAGGCAAAGAACCTCAGGAGATACGGCCACAATGACCCGAGAACGTTCGTTGTGGAGGGAGAGGAAGGTTATGTTCTCCACAAGGGAAAGCTTTCTGAACACCTTCCAAGGGACGTGCTTGCACTCAAGGCATCGCTCAGTTCTTCAGGATGCAAGACTCTTGAAGAGTTCAGGAAGAAGGCAAAGCTTGAAGTTCAGACCGCGCAGTCCTACGCAGAGGGCGGGACAAGCATATTGAAATGAAAGGCTTTGCGATCATTGTTTCCTGAACTTCTCCTTGTAAAGCACCATCGATTTCTCCAGCATCTCCTTCGCTTTCTTTGCGTCCTCCCAGCCCTCAATCACGACCTTCTTGCCCTGAAGGTTCTTGTACGTCTCAAAGAAATGCGCTATCTCCTTCAGAACGTGCGCAGGAACGTCTTTTATGTCCTTTATCTCGGCGAATCTCGGGTCTTCTGCAGGCACGCAAAGAAGCTTCTCGTCCCTCTCTCCAGAATCCACCATGTTAAGGAGCGCGACAGGCCTCGCTTCTATGAGAACTCCAGGAAAGGAGGGCTCTCCAACAAGTATTATTGCATCGAGAGGGTCTCCGTCCTCGCAGTGCGTCTGGGGTATGAAGCCATAGTCTCCTGGATAGTGCACAGCAGAGTACAGAACCCTGTCCAGTTTTATTATATTGTTCTTCTTGTCATACTCGTACTTGTTCCGGCATCCCTTGGGTATCTCGATTATCACGTTCACTTTCTCCGGTGTTCCGGGACTGATGTCATGCAGCCAGTTCATGAAATCACACTATATTTATGCGGCATTGATTTATAAATAAGCCGGACAATACTGTCAGGAGGTGATTCCATGGTAAAGACAGTGGTCCTTTGCGGAGAAGACAGCTGTTGCCCGGAAGTGAGGATACACGAGGACTTTGTGGAGATAGGAGAGGGCGACAACATGTGCAGGCTCACTGCAGAGGAGTTTGAAATACTGAAGGAAAAGATAATCAACAGGGAGATCTAACTCCCCTTTCCTTTCTTTTTTGCTTCGAATGCTCTCCAGTCTATCCTCTTTCTTGCATCGTTAAACGCCTTTTCGAGCGCTATCCTCTTTATGTTTAGCATCGAATCCCTCTCTTTTATGTCAACTGCAAGCTTCTCAATACCGGAACGCACGTTTTCGGCCAGTTTCTTTAGTGCGTTCATGCCATCAGATTCGTTCAGAGGGAATGCTGCTATGGCCTTCCTTATCCTTTCCGCGTCCTGTTCTATCTCTGCGGAAACTCTCAATATATCGTAATCCTTTTCGATAACCCTCTCCAGCCATTCGGTCCCGAGAGACTCGTCCATTCTGAACACCCTGACCATCAACTCGTCGGATAATATATCAAGTTCGGTCATAATAACAATAAGGTCGTTCTCAAGAAACTGAATCTGCCTTTCGAATCCTGTCTGTATCGCATCGAATATCATGGCCTTTGCGTTTCTTATGGAAGAGAGCACGAATTCTGTAAGTTTCTCGTCTGCGGTTTCTGCCGACTGTCTTGTTTCATAGGAGTAGCCTTTTATTCTCGATTGGATGTATTCTGTGCGGGAGAGCTTCCTGGACATTGCCTCTTTCCATTCATCCATGTAAGAGATTTTGTTTCTTTGAACAAAAAGATTTGCTAACCCTCGCCCTGTGACTTTAACTTACGACTTTGTGACTACCAATCATTTCGCCTTATGACTTGCATCCTGCGCAACAGTAACGGAGACAAGACGTCCACTCTGTGCGGTCTTGTCCACTTAACCTTCGCCCTGTCACTCCCACTCTTTTGCCTTTCCCACTATCATCCTTCGCCGTATCACTTCCATCCTGTGCCACAGCGACGGAGATGCGACGTGAAATCCTTGCGGTCGCATCCAACTCACCTTCGCCCTCTCACTCCCATCCTATGCGACACTGACGGAGACAAGACGTGCAATCAATACGGTCTTGTCCAACTTTCCTGTGCAACATCTTGTGACCACCTGTTCAATCGATGTTAGCAACTCAACTCTTCTGCGTGACAGTTATGGAACGTGACATCCATTCTGTGCGGTCACGTCCAGCTTTCTTTTGCCGTGCGACTTGCGCACTATGCCAGTGCATCAAGCACATCCCTCCTGCTCAGAACACCGGAAAGCTCCCCTTCGTCTGTCACAGGAATTACTCCTATGCGCTGTTCTCTCATAAGCGCCGCCGCCTCATATATATCGGTCTCGGGAGCAACTGACACCACGTCTCTTATCATTGCAGAAGAGACAGGTTCATTTTCCTTCTTCAATGAATGAATCCTGTTCTCTTTGTAGAGATGGAGAAGAACCTCTCTTGGAGTGATGATTCCAAGAAGCACTCCGTTGTTTGTGACAGGGAGCTTTGAGAACCCTCCCCTGCACATAATCCTTGATGCCTCGCTGATAGGAGTCCTGTAGTCTATGGAGAACGGTTTTTTTGTCATCGCATCTTCAACTGATATTCCGCTCTCTTCTTTGAGTGTGCGGAGAAAATCAATCTCAGAGAGAGCGGCTTCTGTGCGGCCCCCGCTTATGACAGGGTAAAGGGAATTTCCGTGTTTTCGAATGATATGGAGAGCATCCCATGCTCTCATGTGGCTGCTCACAGGGATTGCCTCTTCCGCTATTCTGGACGCTTTTGTATTCATTCCCTTCCCTGATACGAATATCTGATGCCTGCTTCCTCCGCCAAGAAAGTCCAGAACTGCCCTGTCGTTCACCAAACCCGATACCTCGCCGTTCTCATCTCTCAGGAAGACAGGCCCCCTCGCTTCAATAATCTTCTTGAGAATGCCTGCCACATGTTCGCTGCTCCTGACGCTGATAAACGGCCCTGCAGCGATGTCCCTGACTCTCATATTCCGAAGGCTTTCCCTGACAGAACTTCGTTTCTTTAAGAACATCTTTTTAGATATTTGCCTGATTGTTTAAGTCTTTATGCATCAGATGCTCGTTAAATTAACGCTATAACAAGAAAAGCTGCTTTCTTTCCAGTTCTTTGTGGAATGGGAATCCCATCTCCCTCTCAAGCCAGTCGAGCAAATAAACATCTCTCAAGAATATTATATAATGTTGCACCACTCCAACCATGTCCTTGAGTTTTATCCCATGAAGCCTTGCTGATATGGTTGGTATAAGTTTGGCGGCGTATTCCTTCCTCAATCTCTTATCGCTTTTGTTCTTGTATCTGTCCGCTGCTTTCAGGATTTCCCTCTTGAACTCGAGAGGGTCCTTCTGAAGGTCATAAAGTATCCCTGACGTTTCCATTAGAATGTTTACACCTTCCAGGTACCTTGAAATCGCAGACCTGCTTCTTGAGCCGCCGCCAATAGCATTGCAAAGCTCCATGTCTATATATGCCGGTCTCTCAAGGAAGCTTTCTACTTCACGTGGTATGGCTATGCAAGTCACAAGGCGGTCCTCCTCCCTCTCAAATCCCTTCTTTTTGAGTCCCTTTGCATACTTCAACGATGTTTCAGTTACGTGCCTTTCATAATCCCTTATTGTCTTATGGTCCTCGCTGTTTACCATGATATATATATCGCAGTCATCCTCCTTGGTTGCATCTCCTCTTGACACAGAACCGCGTATTCCTGCATACAAAACCCTATCATCATGCAGTATGCCAGAATCCAATATAGTTCCTGCTCCTGCGAGGAGCAAGTCCCTGTTCTCGTCTTTTGTTATCCTGCATAGAAGTCCTTTAAGCGTTTTTCTCTGCGTATCGTCCAGTCTTTCGTATGTGTCGCGAATCCCTCTTTTTTCAAGTATTTGTTCCATCTCTTTCTCAATGTATTTACCGCTTCTGCATGTTTCTGTATAAGGCTGAGTGCAACTATCGATGTCGCATTCTGGATATTTCCTGAAAATCACATCCAGACCATTCTTTACTTTCTTCAGGATTTTGTCCATGCTCTCTATCTCTGCTGTTTCTTCAGAATCTTTCTCTCTTCTTTAGTTGTCATTGTTTCACATTTATTGTCTTAGTTCGAAACCTTTTTATACTTTAATTGAATTGTTACTCATATACAGTGATAATACATCGTTGATTGCACAATTTAAGCACAAAATACAAAGAATGTGCAGAATACCTGACAAGGTCACGGCCAAGGAACAGGGAAATAACCAAATCACAAGGTCGCAGGTTCAAGTCATAAGGCGAAAGAAAACTGGACGTGACCGAACCGATTGCACGTCACGTCTCCGTAACTGTGGCATCGAGTGGAAGTCACAAGGCGAAAGGTATGAAGGAAAAAATACTCGTCCTCACGATAGACAGGGACAACGATATAGGCGAGAAGGCGGGAATAAAGGGCCCGATAATGGGCAGGGAGAGAATCATAAAAGCAGCTGTTGCTCTCGGGACATCCGACCCGGGAGATTCTGACGTGAACGCCCTCTTCCATTCTGTCAGGGTGCTGGACGAGATAAAGAAGAAGTACGACGCCGAGGTTGCAGCGCTCACTGGGGACAGGAGCGTTGGCGTGAAGTCCGACAGGGAGATTGCTGGCCAGCTCTCTTCTGTAATCAAGAGATTCAAGCCCGAATACGTCATCCTCGTGACTGACGGAAGCGAGGACGAACACGTGATACCGATAATACAATCTAAGGTTCCTATACTCTCGGTGAGCAGGATAGTGGTGAAGCAGTCCGAGAAGCTGGAGTCCACGTATTACAAGATAAAGGATTTCATAGAGGAGTCTATGGAGAACCCGAAGTTCTCAAGGCTGGTGTTCGGCCTTCCCGCGATAGCCTTGCTTATCTACGCTCTTTTCGGCATAGAGGGCTGGAGGGTGATAGTCGGCGCAGTGGGCTCCTATATGTTTATAAAGGGTTTCAGGCTGGACAACTACATACTTTCCGGAATAGACGAACTCAAGACATCGCTGACAAGAAGGAGGTTCGCCTTCTTCACCTATATAGTAGGGATAGCTCTCTTCGTGCTCGCCTCATTCAAGGGATACGAGGCTGCGCTGGGCTGGATGAACATAGGAATCTTCGAGACCGCATCGGCCTTTGTCTCGGATTCTGTATATTTCTTCTATCTCGGCGCTATAATAGCGTGGATAGGAAAGAACCTGAGCACCAAGAAAAGGCAGGGAAAGACCATACTCTCGGTCACAGTCTTCGGTTTTGCCGTCTCCTTCGTGATATGGAACGCAGCCAAACTCATACTGAATCCTGACCTTTCGATGTTCAGCTTCATACTATCCATAGTCGTCGGATTCGTCCTGATATTCGCTGCGGTGGGGATAGAGCTAAAGAAATAATTGGAGGTTCGGTATGAGACTGAAAATCGGCACGTCTTATGCGGTTAATGTGGAGAGGCTGAAATTCCTTATAGGAACGGATGAAATAGACGAAATGTACGGCTATGCTGAGTTTCATTGCTGTTATTTCTGCAGAAAGCCGATTCGCGGCAGAATGGTGACGCTTATCCTGAATGAGCCCGACCCTTTCACAGAGAAGGAGGAATACTACCTCCACGAATCGTGCCATAAGGAAACTCTTAGAGAACAACGCGGTTCAGAAACTCAGTAAAACAGCCTGAGGTTCTCTCCCGGCTTGTGCCTGTCAAGAAGCAGTTCCCCGATTACTTCCCTTATCCTCTGCTCTGCATATTCATCGTTGTAAATTGCCTTGCATGATTCGTGTAAAGAACTCTTTTCCGCATTTGCGTGTATGGCAAAAAGCCGGTCCGTGTTCCATTCTCTCGCCTTCTCCTCCACGTATTTCCTGACCGCCTCTGCCGGTTTATTTATGTCTATGCCGCATTCAATCCCGTGCCTGTTGCGGAAGTATTCCATCCTCTTCCTCCTGCCTTCTTCGGACAGGAAGCAGTAGTTCGGACCTAGGTCCCTGACCACGTAGTACTCGGCGAGTTTTTCACGGGTTCTTGAGGGATTTCTCTCGTTCAGGTTGAGTGGATTATCTGGTCTGACAAGGATTTCGTGAAGGCCGTTCATCCAGTTTATGAGCGATTTCCTGTCATAGACTGCTGTCATCATACTCATGTTATCACTGATTAATAGTCAATATATATTTATAAAGCTTATTATCCGTGCGCAGAATTTTATTGCAAAAAGTATACTGAGACCTTCGTTCCCTCCCTGATACCGTTCGCGTCCGCGAAACCTGCATTGGCCTCAACCACGTATCTCACCGGAAGGTGCGAGGAGTATGTCGCGCACGGGTCTGACAGGCAGGGTTGCGCGTTCCTTTGTATGCTTACCACGTCCAGCGAGGAGTTTATGAATATCATGTCCAGCGGAATCCTTGTGTTCTTCATCCAGAACGTCCTGACCGAGTCTTCATCAAAAACGAACAGCATTCCCCTCCCTTCCGGAAGCGAATCCCTGAACATAAGGCCGGTCCTCCTCTCCTCCGGGGTGTCAGCGACCTCTGCAAAAAGCCTTGCTCCGGACTGGAATGAAACCACTGCGCTTTTCACCGCGCCATTTGCGTGATTGCTGGCCGCGTTGTTGCCTGAGGGAATGACGACAACCAGAAGCACAGATATCGCAGCAATGGCCGAACAGAGAACAGCAGTCTCCTCCTTAGAAAGCGCTTTTTTGCGAGCCATATTTATTATCATTCCTGAACTTAATATATGCCCGCTGTGATAAAGAGCGTTCCCGAGGACTTCGTGGTGAAGGAGAGGATCCTGCTGGATGCCGGCAGCTCGGGCCCGTATTCCTACTACATGCTCCGGAAAAGGGGATACAGCACACAGAAGGCTGTGGAGAGTGTCGCGCGGGCCTTTCGGAAGAAGCTGAAATACATCAATTTTGCGGGGAACAAGGACAAATACGCGGTCACGGAGCAACATATTTCGATACTTCACGGCCCGGCAAGGGACCTCGACCTCGGTGACATAAAACTGACGTTCCTCGGCCGGGGCAGGGAGAGGATAAACCTCGGCAGCGCTGAGGGGAATGATTTTGAAATCACTGTCAGAAATATCGAGAGGAGACCTAAACCCCCTGAGTGCGTGCCAAACTACTTCGATTCCCAGAGGTTCGGCAGGAAAGAGAACAACCACATTGCAGGAAAGCTCATTGTGACAGGGAAATACAAGGAGGCCTGTTCTTTAATACCGGAGACTAGGGAAAGACTGAAGGAGAATCCAAATGACTTTGTTGGAGCGCTCAGGTCGCTCCCGAAGAGGGTGTTGAGACTCTATCCCCATGCATACCAGTCGTTCCTCTGGAACTCTGTAGCGTCAGAATACATTGCAGGCTTCAGGCACTGGTCTCTGGAGCTTCCCTTCGGAACATTAAGGTTCCCGGAAGAGCGCATTGCCAGCATCTCCGTCCCTGTTCCCGGATACACGACAACGATTCCGGACTCTGTGATTGGAAATATATCCCGGAAAGTCCTTTCGGAGGAAAGAATCTCGCTCAATGACTTCAGACAGAAGACGTTCCCGGAGTTCGACCTCAGGGGAGGGGAGAGAAGCCTCCTCGCTTCTGTCAGCAACCTCGCGATAGGAAGGCTTGAGGAGGATGAACTCAATCCAGGAATGAAGAAGTGCAGAATATCCTTCTCTCTCGGCTCTGGAAGCTATGCAACCGTGGTGATAAGGGCGATGTTCAGGGACGCGGCATCCGGAGGGTCAGCGCTTCACGGAGAATAGAACAATCGCTCCGTCTTCCTTCTCCTTCACTTCCTTTATCTCGGAATGAATTCCCTCTTCCTCCAGGAATATCGCGAAGTCGTCGAAGTAGTCGTAGAAGCCGCACGTCCTGCAGAAGTGTCCTGTGAATTCCACTGCGATCTTCAGGTCATGGACTGAGAGAATTTTTGCAACTGCCTCAGGAGACCTGTATCTGTTGAAAACCGATGCCGCCTTTTCAGCCACGCTTCTGATTTCCCTGCTCATAGAATCTTTACAGTTTGTTTTTCAGATACTGTGATGTTATATTATTTGACTGCTTTTCGAGGGGTTTTGAATCATCGAAGAGGAGCGCTCCTTCAACCGTTAATTCGTAGATGCCATCTATCTTGAGTTCGTCAGGTATGATTCTGTATCCGAACACAAAGCCGGGGTATATCAGATAGGAAGAGTCTATCTCCCCTGTCAGAATTACAGGAGGCGATGAACCGGGCTCGTCCAAGTCTGTTATAGATATTGTGGCAGCGTTTGCTGCAACATCCCTGATATCTTCTATCTCAGCAACATATAAAGCTCCCGGGAAGGCCGACTTCTTTACCCTGCTCTTGTAATATATTCCTGTTTCTCTATCAAGAGCGACGTCTACATTCTCCTTTACCGTGCCAAAGTATACCCTGATTCTTTTTCCGTCTGCCAGCCTGATCCTTCTTCTCTCTATCATGAACATGATTATAAAATAAAAGGAACTTTTTAATAATTCAACATCATAGCGGTCGGAACAGCTAACGATATTTAAATAATGCGTCGAAGCAAAAAATATGGACGCTGAAAGCTTTATAAAGACGCTGGATGAACTTAAAGGGAGAATGATCATTGTCGAGGGAAAGAAGGACGAGAGAGCCCTTCG
>WAQT01000039.1 GCA_015520105.1 Candidatus Aenigmatarchaeota archaeon | reverse complement strand
GTCGTAGGCGGATTGCGTTGAACATATCGGGCTATACGAAGTCGTTTCGTTAGAAACGATTTGGGCGAAGCGTAAGCGAAGCCGTATAGCCCGTGTTATATGAGTCGAACGTAGTGAGACCGAGCAGACGAAGTCTGCGAAGCGTGGCGGGCGAGGGCAAAACAATTTATCTACTTTGCAAATATTTCATCAAATCTTCTTCATTTTCTGGAACAAATGCTCCATATTTTGAAGCCAGTCTTTGTTTGAATTCATCTGAAGCAAGGAATGGAACAATAAAATTCCCAGGAACCAGAATTTCAGCAATTGGTTCATCATCTTCAGAATCGCCAAGATAAAGAGTATCGTTTTCTCTCAAGCCTCTTTTTTCAAAAAATTCTGTTCTTAAAACTTCCGGCTTTCTTTCATAAATTTCAAGGGTTAAACCAACTACTCTGTCGCCGTCTGTCTGCAAAGTGTTGGCAACAATATCATCAAATACATCAGGATAATCAGCTTCTTCCAAGATTCTTCTAATGCTGTAATCATAAGAAACAGATATAATTCCGGTTCTTTTGCCATCTCCATGAACCCTTTGTATTGGTCTTATAACCCTTCCATCAACTTTGTCTGCAGATTCTCTTGCATATTCATCAATGACGCCGTTTACAAAACCGGCAGATGTTCCTCTTAAAACATTTTCATTAAAAGGCTCATAGACTTCCCACAAGTGTCTTTCGCCATCATAGTATTGCTGTAATCTTCTCTTTAATTCTCTTTTTGTTTTCAGTAATTTTACAACATCACCAATTCTCCAAATTCTACCTCTAAGAACTGCATGTTTTGAATCATCCAATACAGCATAGGCTAACCTTTTGTTCTGAACTTCATCTGTTGGATATTCAAACAATGTTCCGTTCCAATCTGAAACAATTGCTTTGTATGGCATAATCATAGATTAGTAGTAAAATTCAAATATCTTAAGCCCGAGCCCGCCATGTCGTATAACAAATGCGATTAAGAGAAGTTTCCGCTTGCGGAAATTTGGGGCGACTTGCCGAAAGCAACAAAGCCCCCTTAATCGCTGTTAGCAGAGTTTTTTCGTAGAAAAAACCGAGCACCGCAACGAGCGAATCGAGTGAGGAGCGCAGAGTAAGGCGCAGGCGGTCGCTATACCGAAAAATTTATAAACTTAACAGTAATAACAAAATTATGGGGCTTATAAAAAAGATTATTAAATACCACAAAGAAGTTGCGAGAAAGTACCCTGAAAATTATGATAGATGGCTTGTTGGACGCATTTTTCTAGGCATAGGAGTAATGGCAATGAACTTTTATCTTGCTGGTGATCTTCTTATAAATACTCAAAGAATAGATCAGAACACTTATTTAGAAAAACGCGACAAAGGGAGAATAGAATTAATTGAATACGAATCTACTCCATTATATAGAGAAAAATTAATAGACTTTAATGGAGATTATATCGCTGATGTCAAAGAAAAAACCATAACTACAATAGCAGCAGGTCATCCTGTTTTAGAAGGAATAGTTAAAATCTCTCCAGTTAGAGAAGAAGAACAAAATAAATTTCAAGAATACTGTCAAAGGTATATAAAGTAATTCATTAAGCGACCGCCGAGCATTATTTCTGCTAACACCTATTAAACGCACTTTTCATTCGCATAACCTCCTGAAGAGGTGTTAAAGCGAACTTTATAAAGCCCGCCGCCATCAATTACTTATGAATCTCGATATTAAAAAACTCGCGCCGCAAGAGAGATATGAACTGATAGGAAAGTTTATCGAAGAAATAAAGCTGAGAAAGTATTCCTATCAAACAGGCAAAGCCTATATTTCAGTTGTGAAAGAGTTTCTTAAATCCGGTAAAACACCTCGCGAGTTTTTGCTCTCTTGCTCAAACAAAAGCAGATCAACCATGCGCAGCACTTACTTTGCCCTGAAATTCTTCTATGAAAACGTGCTTAATGAAAAATTTGATGAGAAATTGCCTTTAGCGAAAAGAGATCTGAAATTACCGGTTGTATTGAGCAGAGAAGAAGCAAACAAAATGATAGAGGTAACGACAAACATCAAACACAGGCTTGTTTTAATGTTTCTTTACTATGCCGGTCTGCGTTTGGATGAGGCCAGAAATCTTAAATGGCAGGACATAGATTTTGACAGAAATATTATTCATATCAAAACCGCCAAAGGAGAAAAAGAAAGGGTTGTATTTCTTCATCCCAGATTGAAAGAGATGCTGGGGATTTACGGCATCAGCAAACAAGGGTTGGTTTTCATGTCGCAAAGAGGCAGGAAATATAACAAAAGAACAATACAAGAGATAGTTAGAAAAGCTGCAAAGAAAGCGAGGATAAAGAAGAGGGCAACCCCCCATACATTAAGGCACAGCTTTGCTACACATCTTCTTGAAGCAGGAGCGGACATAAGATACATCCAGCAGTTGCTCGGTCACAAAAGCCTGAAAACCACCCAAATCTATACGCATGTGGCTAATAAAGATATAAAGAAGCTTGCCAATCTGCTTTAATTCTGGATTCTTTCCGGTTTTCGCTCTCTTCTTTCACCTCACAAACTGACAGGATATTCTCCGCAGCGCTGGAACAGATGCTCTATATATTTCATCCGGCAACAATTCACCAACAGGTTAACAGAACAACGGAAAGGCGCGATAAAGATTAAAAGAGCAAAACCAAGATTCTTGCATGTCAGGACTCGGCAGGAAGGGAGAGACCCTTCTGGAATGCCCCTTCTGCGGCAAGGCGAAAGTCAGGGTGTTCCACAAGGAGGGCTATCTGCAGGCAAAGACCTCCAGAATCTCCGCAGGAGCAAAAACAACCTATCACAGGGTCCCGGACACCTATCAGGTTCTTGAGGACTGCCCGAACTGCGGGAAGAGAAGGAAGGAGATAGAGAGGAAGCTCGAGGGCGAGGAAGAGATAGACCACAGGAAGGTTCTCGAGAGGATGAAGAGGCAGGGCCTTCCCACAAGGATAGAGTTCTGAGCGGAAAGAAGAGATTTAAACTCATGAAGGAAATATAATTATGGACTGGAAAGAGGTCGCTTCTGAGATAAGCTCTCCTGAAGGCCTGCTTGATGCAGAGGATGCCGAGCTTCTTTTCAGGGACTCTGAAAGCATAGAGAGGATAGAATTCGATACCGACAATCCCAGGGACATTCGGGAGATAACAGGCATGAGCGCGAAGGGAATCCTTCTTGACATCAGGGTCAGACCAGAAGCAGCGAGAAGCATTCCTCGCATAGAGAGCTTTATCAATGAAGCGGATTGCAGGACAAGAATAATATCGCATATAAAGACCGAGAGAGACTCCCGAGGCCGCGGCTTTCATGTGGTTGCTTTTGTATGCAAATGAGAACATTTACTGATTCCGCCTCTGCGCAAACATATAAATGAGAGCGCTGGGAGAGGGATTCTCGACACGGGCAGGCCGCATTAATGCCGCGCAGATTCTGATTGCCGCCTTTCATCAGCATGAAGGGTTATCCGTTATCTTCACGGGACAGGCCGGTAAGGCCACGGAAGCGAGTGCCTGCCTGATCAACCGATTGTATAGCAGATCAGGAGTGAGCAGGTCAGCTCCTTTGCCCTTGCGTTTTTGCACTATCGGTTAACCCTTTGCCTTGTTATCATGTATTAAAGGGGATGATAGTGCGGTAAGAAGGGGAAATGTGTTCCCCTTCTTGCGCTTCGAACCCCCAAGCCCTTTCGGGCACACGCTTTCCATTGCATTCCGACTAACCTTTTGCGAAGCGTAAACCGCAAAAGGTTGCTCCAAGCGTGCTCCTTGCCATTCGGACATCCCAGCACTGCAACGTGAATAATATTGCCCGGCTTTTATAAAAGGTTAACGCGCCCGAACTATCTCCCTGCCTTTGCAGCGCATCTCCTGCACAGCCCCTTCTCGGGAACGAAATCCTTTGAGCACACTATAGAGCCGCACAGCATGCAGGTATACGCAGGAAGCGCCGGCCCTCCGCATATTGCGCACAAAGCTCCCCTTTCCATAACCAAAAGATGGATTGGGTATTAAAATCTTCCTTATCGCCTATCCAGTCCGAACTCGCTTCTCATCAGTTCCACGCTTTCCTGCAGGAGAGAATCCATGTAATCCATGGCATCCTTCACATACTCTATTCCGACGCTCTCCAGTATCTCGCATCCGACATCCTCCTTTCCCCTTATCACTTTTCCGGTTCCGTTGCAGTTGATGAACGTCTCTATGTTCTTTCCAAGCTCCCTTCCGCTCAGACCGTTCTCGCACATATGCTTTCTTATGTATTCGTGTATCCTGTTGAAATCGCTCCTTTCAATCCATTCCCTGACCCAGCCCTCCAGCTCTCTGTCAGCCTGCATCACCATCTCCTCCACAAGCGCCTCCACAAAGCTGTGGTATATTCTGTTGCTGTTCCCGCTTCCGTTGAGTTTTTTGAGCCTCTCCTTGTACGCGTCTTTGTTCTGAAAGAATATGCCTTCATGGAACGCCTTGTCCAGCGCAATATGGTGTGCCATCCCTATGCCCAGCCACCAGTAATCACCATCCTTTGTCTCATCAGCAAGCGATATCACGTTCTTGTCATGATGGCTGCACTCCCTCTGGGCTATGATATGGCCGTTCAGCTTCTTATGAAGAATGTCAGGAAGCACGCTTCCGAGAGGATTTGTCTCTTCCGGGTCATAACCGGCGGATTCGATATATCTCCTGAAAGCGAATGCGTGCGTCCTCCAGTATGGCATTGCACACCACTGAATATTTATTGGTCAGAAAGATTTAACTCCTTTACTGCAGGTCAGGAAGAGAGCGTCACCTTTATCTCGGGTATGCTGTACCCTCCGGTCGATGTTATCTCTATGTCATTCTCTCCCATCTGGGCCTGTTCCGCCCCGAAACCGGCGGAGTTCCATCCGGTTTCAGGAGAAAGGGAACCGAGAACGTTTCCGTTGAGCTTGACAGTCACCTGGCCCTTTCTCTCCACAGACTCCACGTTGTATTCAACCTCTCCCTTCATCCATCCCTTCTCGAGAAGCCCGAACTCCTCCTCTGTGAGGTTGAACCTTCTGAGAATCACGGAGCGGTTGTCCAGAAGGAATATCCTGAGCGCCGCTCCCTGGATGCTGTACACTCCCTCCCTGTCTATGAAAGTCAGGATGTTGTTCCCTGAATTCAGGGGCACGTCAAGATAGCTGAATTCCACCTCGCTCGCTCCTTTCGGGGAGCCTCTGTATGCTGTCACTCCGTTCACCTTTATCTCCAGAGTTCCCTCGCCGTCTGCCCAGAAGCTCAGGGAGGCCCTGTCGAACGCGCTTATCTCGTCCGGAACCATCTGGAACGCTATTATCCTTTCAGGCCCGTACTCCAGATTCAGCTCAACGCTCTTCAGTATATATACAGTGGATGCCCAGAACAGCGCGCCCGGACCCTCCGCGTACATCTCGAGCGTGTTGGAGGATTTCACGTAGCTGGAGTTTATGAATATGTTGTAGTTTCCCCTGTCAGCGAAGTCCGAGAAGAAGACCTTTCCGTTCCATTTCACCACGAGCCTTCCGTACTTGTTGGTGTCCTGCACGTAGAATTTCAGACGCACTCCCCTCTTGGTGGACTCGAACCATTCCGGAACGTTCACGACATATCTCCTTCCGTCAGAACCGAGCACGTTCGCTGAGAGCTCGAGCTGCGGAAAGGAAAGGAGACTCTCCTTCTGGGTCTCTCCGACAGAGAACGAACCCAAATCTATGGAGCGCGAGGCCCGGTTGGAGAACCCCGCGAAGCCTCCGGGTAGCTCAGCCACCACCCTTTCCTGACCGGAAGGAACCACAGGTCCCAGATTAGCGGCTATCCCGACTATCACAAGCAGAGCAAGAGCAATCGCAAGAAGGTAGACAAAACTCTCCGCACCCTTTCTCCCGGACATCCGCAACACCAATGCTTTATTATTATTTGTCCCGAACGTTTAATAATATACCGGAGGGAGCATGAAAATACTCGGTTTCGACAGGAAGACCGGCGTGATGAAGCTCCGGATAGAGAATCCTGACGACCTCTGGCATCTGGAGAAGGTTCTCGAGCCCGGAGACATAGTCAGGGCAAGGACGTTCAGGAAACTCTCCATAAAAAGGGGTCAGGAGATAAGGGAGGGAGAGAGGGAGAGCGTCACTCTATCCATAACCCTCGAGAAGAAGGACTACCACAGGGACACCCGCACCCTGAGGCTCACGGGCCCTATAACAGAGGGTCCCGAAGACAAGGTGAGCCTTGGTTCCTACCATACCATCTCCATAGGAGAGAACGCAGTCCTTTCTGTCCGGAAGAGGGAGTGGAAGCGCTACCACATCGAGAGGCTCGAGAAGGCAAAGACAAAGCCCCCGAAGCTCCTGATATGCGTGCTGGACAGGGATGAAGCGGACTTCGCAGAACTGAGGGAGTCCGGAGCGTCACGCCTAGCAACAATCCGCTCCAGAAAGAACGAGTCCGGAGAGATTCAGGGCTACAGGGAGGAGATTCTCAAATACATAGAAAGCATACATGACAGGTACGACACTATACTCATAGCAGGCCCAGGATTTGAGAAGGAAAACCTTGAGAGGCTTATAAAGGAAAGGAACCCGGGGCTTGCTGGCAAAATCTTCACGTCATCCTGCCACTCCACAGGCATCGCGGGAATAAACGAGGTGGTCAAGACCTCGGCCAACTCTGTCCTCCGCAGCTCCCGCATCGCTCTCGAGACCGCCCTCGTGGAAGAACTTCTTTCAAGGATAGGCTCAGGAAAGCCTGTCGCGTACGGAAGAAAGGAGACAGAGGAGGCAGCGAAGCTCGGAGCCGTAGAGACTCTCCTAGTTTCAGAGGAGAATGTTCCGGAGTTCGAGGAAATAATGGACCTCGCAGAAAAGACCGGCGCGAGCGTGAGGATAATATCCTCTGACCACGAGGCAGGGGAGAGGTTTCTCAGGCTGGGCGGAATAGGAGCGCTTCTGAGGTTCAGGGTCAGTGATTAAAACCAATCCGGATGCTATGTTATCCCAAGTTTTCCTGGAACTGTGCTCAAGATAGTAGTAGTTTTTCTCTCCCAGCACTCTTTTCCTTATTCTCCTGTTACCCCTATTATAAAATTGTAGGTGCAAACAACCGACCCGCAACCAACACTCAGCCCGAAACCTTCCCGACCTTCTTCACTATCCCGGAGAGGGAGAGCCTTGCCTGAGCCCCGGACTTCATATCCTTGAGCACATACCTTTTGGACTTGGCCTCCTTCTCTC
>WAQT01000038.1 GCA_015520105.1 Candidatus Aenigmatarchaeota archaeon | reverse complement strand
CCCGGAAGCCCCAGAACGTTTCCTGCCATGTTGTCCGACTTCGTGAGGAACGGGTCAAGCTCTGTGGAAACCGCGAGAAGGCCTCCCGGCCCGGCCTCCTCTATGTCGGTCATGGCCTTCTGGAGGCTCATTATCCTTGTCCTTATCGGCCGGTAAGAATCGTTGATTTTCGCTCCGGGCCTTATCTCCACTTCTTGCCCTTTTCTGAGAATTCCCTGAACAAGCGAGCCCCCAAGCGTTCCTCCGGAGAGTCTCTCTATCGGAGTGCCGGGCTTGTTGATGTCGAACGACCTTGCTATGTGCATGAGCGGCGGTTTTGACGGGTCCCTCTTGGGAGTGGGAATATACTCTTCGATTGCCTGGACAAGGGCGTCTATGTTTATCCTCTTCTGCGCTGACACAGGAATGACAGGAGCGTTCTCCGCAACGCTTCCTTTGAGAAACTCCTTTATCTGCCTGTAGTTCTCCATGGCATCCTCCTTCGAGACCAGGTCTATCTTGTTCTGCGCGACCACTATGTTCTTTATCCCTGCAATGTCGAGGGTCTTGAGGTGCTCGTAAGTCTGCGGTTGAGGACAGGACTCGTGAGCGCTTATCACAAGTATCGCGCCGTCCATGAGGGCCACGCCGGAAAGAACAGTCGCCATGAGCGTTTCATGTCCCGGAGCGTCCACAAAGGAGACGGTCCTGAGAGGCTTGCAGTCGGAGAAGCAGTTTATGCATTTAGGCGTGGTTGAGTAGCATTCCGGCTCGCTGCACTTCGAGCACTTGTAGAACGTGGCATCCGCATAACCCAGACGGATGGTTATCCCTCTCTTCATCTCCTCTGAGTGCGTGTCAGTCCACCTTCCCGTGAGGGCCTCTGTGAGGCTGGTCTTTCCGTGGTCCACGTGGCCTACCATCCCTATGTTGACCTCGGGAAGCATAGCCTTTCTGACCTTTCCCTCTTTCCCCGCCATGCTTTCACTGCAGATGATATTGGAGCCGATATATATAAATAAGAGCCAACCTTTCAAACATATAACCGGAATAATACAATATTTATCCATGGAAGTGTTTCTTGCCCTCGTCTTCCTTCTTGTTGGCGCAAAACTCGGGGGGTTCGTTGCGAGCAGGCTGAAGCAGTCAGCCGTGCTTGGAGAGCTTCTCGCTGGCGTGCTGATGGGCCCCTATGTTCTCGGAATAATCCATCACGGAGAGTTTCTGAAGGTCGTGAGTGACATAGGAGTGGTCGTTCTCATGTTCCTTGCCGGTCTCCACATAGACGAGAGCAGGTTCAGGAGGTTTATGGAGAGAGGCTTCGTGATAGCGTTCCTCGGAGCAACCCTTCCGCTGCTCTCCGGTTATATTCTTGGCCTATTCCTCGGCCTCGGCTGGAAGGAGTCCCTCTTCGTCGGAGGCGTGCTTTCTGCGACCTCAGTGAGCGTGACCACGCGCGCCCTTTCTGAGATGAGACGGCTCAGGAGCGACTATGGGACTGCGATAATGGACGCCTCTGTGATAGATGATGTCATCGGCATGATAATCCTCACGATTCTCATGATGTTCCTTTCTCCACACTCCTCCGCCACTCCGTACTCGCTTTCCTTAGGTTTTACCGCCATGTCCGCTTTCTTCCTCTTATCCTTCATTGCAGGCAAGAAACTCATTCCTCCTCTTCTCGAGCTGGGCAGGCATCTGGACTTCAGGGTGAGGGAAGGTCTCTTCTCCATAGTCCTCGCGCTGCTCCTGTTGTTCTCCTTCGCCGCGTTCAGCGTCGGCCTCTCCATAGTGACGGGCGCATTCATTCTTGGCCTGATAATGCCCAAGAGGAGGATAGCGAGGGTGGAGCACGAGGTGTACGCGTTCGGATACGGCTTCGCCATACCGGCGTTTTTCGTGTACATGGGCTCTTTTCTGAACCCTGTGCTCCTTATCCAGCCAGCGGCCCAGCTCTCCGTGCTCCTGCTCTTCTCGGTTGCCGCGCTCTCAAAATTCTCCGGCTCATCCCTCGGCGGCCTTCTGACAGGTTTCGGAAGACACTCCTCAGCGATGATAGGCATAGGAATGATACCGAGAATGGAAATAGCGATTGTGATGGCCGAACTCGGGAAGAACGCCGGCATACTTTCCCTCGAAACCTTTTCCCTGCTCATAACCACTATGATGCTTACCGTGTTCGCGACCCCCTTCCTGCTAAAGGCCTACCGCAAGCTCGCGGGTTTCAGGGGCTGAAGGCCCAACGGAATCGCGAAAACAGCCTTTGCAAGATATTAAATAAGAATTCCACCGGTATGCGACCGGTGGTGGGTATGGCTCGTTCCAGAGATCAAATAAGCAGGGAGAACACAATCCGACATCAAAACACCGGTTTGAAAATTCAACACCCGATGTGTTTACTAATTAACGAGGCAAACAGTAATTCCACCGGTCTTATTCACCGGATGCATGTGACCGGTGGATAGGCGAGCGGACCGATGAAACAATATTTAAATCCTGAGAT
>WAQT01000037.1 GCA_015520105.1 Candidatus Aenigmatarchaeota archaeon | reverse complement strand
TCTGTGAACGGGAAGTATGACGGCCTGAAGCGGGTTTTTTCTGCTTCAGCAATCTCCCTGCCGAACATGTCGAGGTAACCGAGAAGGTGCCTGAACGTGAGGTTCTCTCCGAGAACTATTCCGTCAAGCTGGTGGAACTCCACGAAATGGGTCGCGTCTATCTCGTCCGGCCTGAAGCTCCTGCTTATTGTGAAGTATTTTCCCGGAATCTCCGGGCTGCCCGCAAGCGTTCTGGCAGACACCGCTGTGGTCTGTGAGCGGAGGATAAGGGAGAGTGTTTTGTCCTGGTCCCATGTTCCCCATCCGGACGAGCCTGTTATCCAGCCGTTGAGGTGAGTCTTTGCGACGCGCTCGAGCGCGAGCTTGTTCTCCACTCTGCCCTTCTTTTTGGTTTTTATCCTGAAGGTGTCGTGTATCCCGCGCGCCGGGTGGTCCTGCGGCATGAAAAGGGCGTCGGAGTTCCAGAACTCTGTCTCCACGTAGGGTCCGGAGACCTCCCTGAATCCTAGGGATATGAGCTTTATCTTTGTTTTTCTGATAAACTGGGTGTATGGGTGGAGCTTTGCGGAGTGCGCCACAGGGACCGGTGTGTTCAGGTTGTACGGCCTGAATCTTGCCTTCTTCCATGTGCCTGTCCTGAGCATCTCCGGCGTGAGCTGGCCTGTCTCCTCCGCTTCTGGTTTCAATGCTCTCGCTGCCCGCATTCCCTTGGCGGTGAGGGAAAGCATGATGGTTTTTCTTTCCTTAGTTTCTATGAGCTTTCTGCGAGACAGTTCCTTTATCGCGGCCCTGCTTCTTCCAGCAAGCGTCTTTTCAGCGTCTGTTTCCGTGTTCAGGGCACTCTCTCCCTCGGGGGTGAGTTCAAGGGTTCCGTTGCGTATGCTTATCCATCCGTTTTTCTTTGCCCAAGATATCGCTACTTGTGGGTTCTCTATTTTCAGGGATTCTATCCTGAGCGGCCCCTTGGCAAGGGCTCTGATGAGGTTCTTTTCAGGAAGACCCTCCTTTAGGTAGCGTTTTCCCTCCTCTGTGAGGAAGAACTCTTCTTTTACGCTCTCCTTTCTCTCTACAAGACCCTTCAGGCTCAGCCACTGGCCGGCCTTGTGCACGCTCGCTTCAGGAAGTCCGGATTTTCTTGCTATTTTGGAGGGGCTGGAAGGACCAAGCTCCTTGAGCGCAAGAAGTATTTTCCTTTCATGCGAATGAAGGCTGTCTGACACGGACATGAAAGCCACATTAATATGTTGCGCGAAACGTATAAATTATTAGTTTGCCGGTTTTCTTGCGATTCTATACAAGGCCCGGCGCTTCGGTTCGTTGATTGTGGCATTATTCAATTGCGCGCCTGTAGACTTCTATCGTTTTTTCTGCAACATGCTCCCACAGGAACCTTGAGTTCACGTATTTCATGCCGGAGTTTCCCATTCTTTTTAGGTCATGGGAAAACGATGTTTCTATGGCATTGGCGATGCTGTCAGGGGTTATCCTCTTTAAGAGGAATCCTGTCCTTCCGTCAGACACTATCTCTGGTATTGCGCCCTTTGCTGAGGAGAGAACCGGAGTCCCGCAGGCCATGCTTTCTATAATCACCATTCCGAACGCCTCGTTCCATTTGGATGGCGCAACAGTGAGGTCTGCCGCAGAATAGTATTCTCTCAGGAGGTTCTCTTCCACCCTTCCGACAAACACTATGTTTTTGTGTTTTAGGGAGTAGAGTTTGCACAGCCATTTCAGCGGACCGCTTCCTATTATATAGAGGGTGTTGTTCCTCATGCTTGGCTTCTTGAACGCCTTCATTAACTCTATGATGCCTTTCTCCGGAGAGAGCCTTCCGACAAAGAGTATGACTTTTGCGTCCTTTTTGATTCCTAGGCGTTTCCTTGGCCTCTCGGTCCTGTGGAAGACGTTCCTGTCGATTGCATTGGGTATGACCGTGGTGTTGTGTATTCCCATTGAGTTGAGCCTGCTTTCCACATACCTGCTCACGCATATCAGGGCGTTGGACTCTTTTATATGTTTCCTGAGAACCTTGCTGAAATACATCATTATGGCCCTGTCAAAGGGACTGTCCCCGGAAGGCGATATGTGAACTGTTCCGACAACAGGAAGGCCGCTGGAACGGAGCTTTCTTATGGAGAGCTCAAGGTTTCCTGCGCAGTGGTGCATGTGTATGACATCTGGTTTTTTGTTTTTAACAAGGCGGAAGAAGGAGTGCTTGTTAAGGCATATCTTATAGAAAAGGAACGGTACGGGAAGAGAAAGCGCGGTGTGAATGTTGCTTTCGCTGTTTTCTGTTCTCGTGTACGAGAAGTGCTCTACATTGATGTGCCTTTTGGCAAGCTCTTTTGAGAGGAACCTTACGTGAACGCTTCCGCCATGGAAAACCAGGTCCGAGACCATCAGGACGTTCATACGCACACAATTAGCAATAACAGCAATATTTTATATTTTTATACAGAATTAGTTCCATGTCGCAGTGGAAGGACGTGTGGAAATCTGTGGACGGGACAAACCCGCCGGAGTCCACATACATGTTCAGGTTTTACAATGACCTGCTTGGAGGAATAAGCTTCAGGAACAAAAGGGTTCTTGAGATAGGGTGCGGAACGGGAGTGAACAGCCTTCTTATGGCAAAACTTGGCGCCAAGGTAACGCTTCTGGATTATGAGAGGGCCGCTCTCAGGATAGCGAAGAAGACCGCTGAGGCGCTTTCGGTGGATGCCGAGTTTGTTCACGGAGATGTGTTTGAGTGTGGGTTTGAGAACGAGTTTGATATAGTGCATAGCGAGGGTGTGGTTGAACACTTCCTGGGCAGCAAGAGGCAAAGGATTATAGACCTGCACGCCCGGGCTCTTGTGAAGGGCGGAAGGTGCGTGATTATAGCGCCAAACTCTTCCTCTCCTCCGTACGTAATAGGCAAGAGGCTTGCTCAGAAGGCAAGGACGTGGGTTTACGGCGGGGAGTATCCTTATATAAAGGATGAGCTTGTTGGAAGGATGAGAAGAGCGGGCCTTTCTGTGGAGAGGGTGCTTGGCGGGGAGTTTCTTGCATCCTTTTTATGGATGTTCGCTCCGCTGTGGCTGGTGAGGCATGAGAGGTTTCTTCTCATGACGATAAGGAGGCCTAACAACATCGTATACAGGATGAATTATAGCAACTTTTTTGCAAACCGTTGGGGAAGGGTTATAGGAGTCGCTGGGGTTAAGAAGTAGTATTTAGCGTTTTTGCCTCGCACGCTACTTTGTTTTTTGTTATCCTCACTATTCCGTAGTTTCCTTCGTAGAAGGGGCCTGGATAGAACAACGTTGTTTCCCCTATCCTGTCCGTTCCATTGTTCTCGTGTATGTGAGCTGAAATGACAAGAAGCGGTTTCGCTCTTTCCACGAATCTTCTTATTTCCTGCGAACCTACGTGTTCGCCTGTCTCT
>WAQT01000036.1 GCA_015520105.1 Candidatus Aenigmatarchaeota archaeon | reverse complement strand
CTTCCGGCGCAACCAATAATTAATATCCGTTCACAATAAAGATTATGCTCCACGCGCTCCTCCTTCCCTCCGTTCTTGTTGCTCTGGCAGCGCTCTATCTGACGCTCGGAAACCTCGGAATCAGAAAACAGCGGCGCATAAAACCAAAGCAATGGAGGACCCCGCTGGTCTCGGTGATAATCCCGTCCTACAGAAGCGGGAAGACCATAAAGAAGACGATACGCTCCGCGCTCTCGCTCGACTATCCGAGAAAGGAGATAGTGGTGGTGAACGACTCCAGGGACTCTGTGCCGGAGATATGCGAATCCATGGGAGTGAAATGCATACAGAACCCCGCGCGCACAGGAAAACCGCGTTCCATGGCAAGGGGATTGAAAGCATCGAAAGGAGAGTTTGTCCTCTTCCTGGACTCGGACACCGTGATTTCTAAAACTTTTCTAAGGAAAGCTGTTCCCTGGTTCTCGGACAGCGGGGTGGCGGCTGTCATACCGAAATACAGAAGCCTGAACAGAAAAGGATTCTCTGCCCTCGCGGACATTGAGGACTCCGTCATGTCCTCTCTGGTGAGGATGACAACGTTCTTCGGAACAGCGTTCGGCTTGAGGGGATGCGCGGTCCTGACAAGAAGGAGCGCTCTCGAGGAGACCGGAATCCCGGAAACGCTCACAGAAGACAACGAACTCTCCGCCCTGATTCTTGAATCCGGAAAGAGGATAGCATATGAGGAGTCAGTCACTGCCCTGACGCGGGAACCGGAAAGCCTGAAAGCCCTCATGAGGCAGAAATCCCGCTGGGGAAAGGGCTCCCTTTTCGTGTTCCTGAGGCATTACAGGTTCTACCTCTCTTCTCCAGCGTTCCTGCTCTTCTTCTTCCCTTACATTATAACAGGCCTCCTATTCTCGCTTTTTGCATCTTACCACGCCACGCTGTCCCTCTTCAACCCCTCGGAGTTGAACAATCTCACATTCCTGTCAGCATGCTTCTTCGCTGCCCAAGCGATTCATGTGTACGCTCTTTCGTCCGGACCGAACCCAAAGATAAGAAACACCATGCTTTTCGTTGCGTTATACCTTCCGCTTGCGACGCTTTTCTATGCGAAGGGAATGCTTTCGGCCATGGTCGCAAGAATCAGGAAAAGACCGGAGCTCGACCTGAGCGAATGGTAGCTATTGCACGTCCCTGAGAGACTCCACTATGTCGTCCACGCTCCTGAGCCTGCACACAGCAAGCGGGATGCCTTCGGCCTCTGCTATTCTTTTGGCGACCTCATCAACCACCGAGAGCCCGTGGAGTATCACGAGGCCCGGCTTCATGCTTGTCAGTTTTATTGCCACCATCGGAGTCTTGCCTGTGGTGGTCTTTGTGAATATAAGCGCTCTCTGCGTGGTCAGTCCGTAGAGCTTCACGAGCTCGGAAAAGGAAAGCTCTGTTATCGCGCGCGGAGAGTCTATAAGCGTGTAGCCGTATATCTCCTTTTCGGAGTTCGCCTTCACCACAAGACCCGCGTTTATTCTTCTGCAGAACTCCGAGGCAGGCATTCCGGAGTGGAACTCCTTTATGTCTATGACAGCGCTGGACACGGACGCCCCGCTGTCTTCCGGCTTCGCGAAGCTTCTCGTTATCTGGCCCCCTCTTTCTTCGTCTATCATCAACAGGGAGTCCACGTACTTCTTTATCATCTTTATTCCCGGCGACTTCCTCCTTCCAGACTCATAATCGGATATCACGGAAGGCGTTATCCCAAGCTCGTTCGCGAGGCGCTTCTGCGAGACCTTGAATATGCTCCTCCACTTCTTAATCACCTTCTCCGGGCTCTCCGACATCACAATCTCTCCGACGATGTCCTTTGCGAGCCTGGTTTTTGCGAGACTGAATTCGTCATTCATTTTATCCATAATCGATAATTGACTTATTTATTTAAATGCTGCGCTGCCATGATATAACATTGTTATATCAATCCATATTAACCCTGCCGCAAAAATATAATCATGATAAAAACCTACGCAAAAGGCTCAAAGGCCGAAAGGGAACTCCTGAAATTCCTTTCCGCGCGCGGATACTCCTGCGTGAGGCAGGCATCAAGCGGCGGCTTCCGCTCCCCAGTGGACATAGTGGCAATAAAACACGGAAAGATACTCTCCTTCGAGATAAAATCGTGGTCAAAGAAACCAAAGCTCGAGAGAAGGCAACTTGAACGCTTCAGCGAGTGGAGTGGAAACGCCGGAGCCCTTGCCTTCCTTGCCTGGTACAGCCAGAACGAGTGGAGGTTCCTTCCCCTTTCTGACGCCGAGAAGGGGAACTACGACGACGAGAACTGGATATCCCTCGAGGACTTCCTTCGCATATTCTCCTAAGCCCTCATAGCCAGGCCCCTGAGAACAGCCTCTTCTGTTATCCCTCTGTCGCGCAGCTTTATGAGTTTTATCCTTATCCCCACGTCCTCAAGCTCTTCAGGTATGATCTCCTCCACCACGTGCTGCATCCAGAGGTCAACGGTCCTTGAGACAATCCATTTATGGAGACCCGTTGCCCTTGCTATCTCTCCTACAGTGACATGGCCCCTGTCCTCCTCCTCGCACTTCTTCAGAAACCTGAAAATCTTCACAACGTTCTCCACGGTATTCCTGTAAAACCTCTTGGCCATGCTAATAATTGATTGGGTCAAATATAAATCTCTCGAGCCAGAACCCCATTTTTATTACAGAAACCCCCAATTAAATAACATGCCAAACCTCGATAAGTTCTTCAGCCCGCGCTCAGTCGCTGTGATAGGCGCGTCCAGAAACCCCAGAAAGCCGGGCCATGTGATATTCAGGAACTTCATAGAAGGAAGCTTTCGAGGAAAGGTCTACCCCATAAACCCCAACGCAGACGAAATACTTGGCCACAGGACGTACCCGACAGTGCTTTCCGTGAAGGGAAGGATAGACCTTGCGGTTATAGCTGTTCCCGCTCCCCTCGTTCCACCAATACTCAGGCAGTGCGGAAAGAAGCGCGTGAAGCACGCGATAATAATCTCCGGCGGCTTCAGGGAAACAGGAAACGAAGAACTCGAGAACGAGTGCATAGAGATAGCGAGGAAGCACAAGATGAGGATTATAGGCCCGAACTGCGTGGGCGTGTACGACCCGTACACAGGGACTGACACCTTCTTCTTCCCCAGATTCAAGCTCGAGCGGCCTTCCGCGGGCAGCATCTCCCTTGTTTCCCAATCCGGAGCCCTGGGCTCTGTCATGCTCGACTGGATGGCGATGAAAAACTACAGAATAGCGAAATTCATCTCCTACGGCAACGCCTCAGACATAAACGAGTCAGACATCATAGAGTATCTCTCCTCGGACAGGAAGACAAAAGTGATATGCCTCTACCTTGAGGGAGCCAAGGAGGGGAGGAGGCTTTACGAAACCATAAAGAAGGCTACAAGAAAGAAACCAGTGATAGCGATAAAGGCAGGAAAGACCGATGACGGAAAACTCTCCGTGCGCTCGCACACAGGCTCCCTTGCCGGCTCCCCCGAGATATATTCCGCTGCCTTCAGGCAGGCAGGAACGATAGAGGCGGAAACCCCGGAGGAACTCTTCGATTTTGCGCGGGTCCTCTCAACCCAGCCAAAACCAAAAGGTAAACGCGTTCAGATAATAACCAACGGAGGCGGCCTCGGCGTCCTCGCGGCAGATTCTCTCTCAAGAAACAACCTCCTCCTTTCCAGAATGTCCTCAAGAACCCTGGCGAAGCTGGAATCCAAAATGCCGAAACAGGTTGTTATTGGAAATCCCACAGACCTCACAGGGGATGCCACGACAGAGAGGTATGCCGACGCGCTCGCGGCTGCGATGTCAGACCCTTATGTTGACATGGTGATGATGATATGCCTCTTCCAGCTACCCTCGCTGACAGCCGATATAGTAGAGACAATTACCGAGTTCGGCAAGCGAAGAAAGAAACCCCTTGTTCTTGTTTCAGCAGGAGGCCGGTTCTCGGAGGTCCTCAAGAAACCGATAGAGGACCACGGAATCCCCACCTTCTCCTATCCTGACGCGGCAGCAAAGGCATTAAAAGCGCTCTACGAATACCATAACAGTGATTGAATGAGAGAGATAATCCTTACCCGCTCGCACATCAGAAAACTCATACCGAGGAGGGAGTCCTGGTCCCATAAGGGAGATTTCGGAAAGCTCCTCGTGATAGGAGGAAGCAGGAGATACACCGGAGCCCCGGCCCTCGCAGCCATTGCTGCCTACCGTTCTGGCTGCGACCTTGTTGTGGTGGCAGCTCCGCAGAGAGCCGCTGACATTATCGCGTCCTTCTCTCCGGACATGATAACAGAGCCTCTCAAGGGAGACAGCCTCTCGCCCTCCCACATCAACAGCCTTCTGGAACTCTCCACATCGTTCGATGCTGTTCTCATAGGAAACGGCCTCGGAAAGAGGCCGGAAACGCTGAACGCGATATCCAAGTTCCTCTCAAAAACCACAAACCCGTGCGTGATTGACGCGGACGCGATAGACGCTGTTCTGATAAAGAAGGCGGTTCCAAAACACTCGATAATAACACCGCACTCCCACGAGTTCTCCCAGCTCTCCGGAGAGGAGCCCGGAACGTCTATGGAGAGGAGAAAGAGCGAAACCCTGCGGCTCTCCTCAGAAATCGGAACAACCATCCTGCTGAAGGGCCATGCGGACGTGATATCCGACGGAGTAAGGCTTGCAGTCAACAGGACAGGAAACCCCTTCATGACAAAAGGCGGAACAGGAGACATTCTTGCCGGAACATGCGCTTCGTTCCTGTCAGCAGGCCTTCCCCCCTTTGAGGCAGCGTGCGCAGCCTCCTATATAACAGGCATGGCAGGAGACCTTGCTGCAAAAAGATTCGGTCCCTCCCTCCTTGCATCCGACGTTCTGGACTGCATGAAAGAAGCAATGAAGCCCCTATCCCCCTGATATCCTGTTGTAAACCTCTCCCATTCTTTCGGAAACACCATCAAGCCCGCCAAACCTTTCCGCTCTTCTGTAAACCTCAACCGCCTCCTGGTAAACCCTCCGTGCTGCATTCACCCTTCCTTTTCTGGCATACCTTTCGGCCTCTCTCAGGAGTTCCATAATCCTGTCCTCTGCCGCAGCCATCCATGCGTCCCTTACAAAAACAAGCTCC
The DNA here is from genome assembly GCA_015520105.1 of Candidatus Aenigmatarchaeota archaeon. Classification (GTDB taxonomy): domain Archaea; phylum Aenigmatarchaeota; class Aenigmatarchaeia; order QMZP01; family QMZP01; genus WAQT01. The sequence continues at coordinate 3,326 of WAQT01000036.1, read as the reverse complement.
TTTTTAATACCCTCAATCTCCCTTCTCACGCCAAGAACAACCCTCAAAACAGCATCATCAGCGGACACAGAGCCCGCGGAGCCCGCAACCATTTTGTTCATTCTGGCAGCGAGCAAATCCAGCCTTTCTGTTATCGCATTGAACCTGTCATTGCTGTCAAAAAGAAGCCTTTCCATCCTTTCTTCAACTCCTTCTATCTCCTTCTCCATCTCTTTCCTTGAAACAAGCCCATCAATCCTTTCCTCTATCCTGTCTATGCTCTTTATAATCTCCCTCAACACTTCCTGGCCGGCCCTCTCTCTCTCCTCCAGCCTCTTTACTCTTTCGGAGAGTTTCTGCTGCTTCCCGGAAGCCTTTCCAGCCAAGAAACCACCGCTTAATTGTTATCCCCAAGGATATAAATTGCTGTTCAGAAAACCCTCTCTATTTCCTTGTCCTCTTCCACAGGAGCGCACACAATCACACTGTCGCCCTCAGAGAGCTTTCTGTTCCCCTCTGGTTTCAGAAACTCCCCGTCCCTCACTATAGCAGCTATCACGAACCCGTTGCCCAAATCCTTTACCTTTTTTCCGCATGCCCTGGACTTTCTGCTCACTGTTCTTTCCATTATCTTTATCCTGTTTCCAGCAGCAAGGCAGAGAAGCCTCTCGTCCGGCCCCTCAAGAATCCTTTTGAAAGCAGTGACAGCAACGCTTATTGTGTTCACGGCCGCTGTTATGCCCATCTGGGAGAATATCTGCTCGTTCGACGGGTCAGAGACCCTTGCAACTATCTTCGGAACACCGAAAGACTTTGCAATCTCGCACACAAGAAGGTTGGTCTTGTCATCAGACGTCAGGGCAAGAAACGCGTCGCACTTCTCTATACCCGCGTCCTTCAGAACCCTTCTGTCAGACGCATCTCCCTTCAGAACAAGGGCATCAAGCGATTCCGCAAGCTCGTCAGCCCTCTTCCCATCGCTCTCTACCACAACCACATCATGCTTCTCGCTTATAAGAACCTTGGCAAGCTCTGTTCCGACATCTCCTCCGCCCGTTATTATGACTTTCATGAATTCACAATACAATATAAGCATTCAGATATTTATAGTGTGCTGCAATGCGCAACACCCAGCCAACGCGGCCACGCTAACCGTACTCCCTCCAGGAGTGCTTGCACTTTGTGCACCTAAGAAAGAGCGTAGGCGCCTCGTCCACGGAACGGGTCTGCTGTATCCACCATGTCGCTTCCTTGTTGCCGCACTTCGGGCACGCCACCTTGGTCTTCGGAAGATATTCCTCGTTCTTCTCTATAACAACTATATCCTCTAAAGGGTTCTTCTCAACGTTCTCGTCTATCTCCAGCGGCTTGTAGTCGTCAAGCCTGCTTCCGCACTTCCTGCACACAAGAACGGTCTTGTCCCCCTCCTTCTTCGCTACCAGAACGGTTCCGCATTTCTTGCAGAAGTCCATAAACACCCTCCATTTAATTAAGCCCTTTACTTTAAAAACTTTCTGATGTTCTCTCCAAAAACATACAACACCGCAAAAATTGCACACGCCGCAACAACCCACTGAATGTTCGGAAGCACGTAATCGCTGAAAGCAAGCTTCACCCAACCAAGATACGGAACTATGAGAATAACCTTCCCGTATATCTGTTTTTCCTCTATCCTCTTCTCAAACGGAAACTGGCCGGAATTCGCGTCCCCTTTGGTCTGGAACGTTCCATCTCCGTTTATTTTTATTATCCTGTGCACAACAGGCGTCGCTCCCTCGGACGGAGAAAATACTATTATATCCCCAACCTTCAGGGTTCCGGCAGGCACGCCCTGAAGAACAAGTATATCGCCCCTGTAAAACGTCGGTTCCATGGAACCGGACTCCACGGCAACAACAGGCATCGGCGTGTGCAGAACCGCACCAAGGCCGGCATTTACGCCCACGGCGGCAACAATTCCGATTATCACGTAAAAGAGGGTGCTGTCAAACACCTTTCCTGACTCCTGCCTCATAACACCATCATCGTCTTTTTAAGGAAACCCCTTCTCCCTCTCCTTCTTCTTTACAATCTCCCTCTCCAGAACATCGAGAACCTCGCCCACCGCTTTTGTGAGGTCCCATTCGGAAGAGTCTGCAAAGAATATCCCCTTTCCTGTTACCACCCGTCCCTTTACAGAATACTTAATCCTTGTTCCGCTTTCCTTGTATCTGTCCACATGAAGAATCACATGCTCCATCTGTGGTATGATTTTGCCAATCTTCTTTACAAACCTCTCAATCTCCTTGTCCACAAACGACTTTATGAACGCGTCCTCGTCCTTTATGCCCATAACGCTTACATAGACGCCCCGGGCTTCCCTTGTTACATGCTTCAGCACATCCTTCCTTGTAATTATGCCGCTTATCTTTCCGTCGCTCTCCACAATCACCGTCGGCCTGTCCTCCCTGACCATTATATCAACCACGTCCGGAAGGGAGTCGTCCGGCTTCACTGTTCTTACATCCTTGTTCATCACGGATTTAACCTCTATGTTCGGGTGTATCCTGTCTATGCCCGCCTCCCTCTCCTGAGGCTTTACAGAGAACCTAAGCAGCGTCATCTCGTCTATCAATCCCACGGTTTTTGTTCCCTCCACAACAGGGAGGCACGAAACATCAAGGTCCCTGAACATTCCCTTGGCAACATCTACGCTCTCCTCAGGAGATATGCAGTAAGGAAAAGTCATGACATCTCCGGCGCTCTTTCCCTTGAGCGCTGCGTCCTTTCTGAATGCGTCAAGAAGGCCCCTCCTGTTTATAAACAGTATCCTTCCCTCCTTGGATATGACAGGCGCTGCCCTGAGATTGTTTATCATAAGATAATTGAGAGCGTCCTCGAGAGAGGCATCCGCTTTGATGGGGCTTATCCTTCTCACAAACCCGGATATCTTCATAACATCCGGATTCTGTATATTCCTCTTTGCGATGCTCCTTGCGTAAAGCATTCCTTCAAAATTCTCTCCATCCATCACAGCCGCCTCCCTTCTGGAAGCAGAGAGCATGAGAGAGGCGGCCCTGCTAACACTCTCGTTAAACCCAACCAAAAGCGGTTCTTCAAGATATTTCTCCAACACCATGCTTCACCTAAAGGCCTGACTGCTGAATCTGCCTCATCTTTTTTGTTATGTAACCGGCAAGAACGTTCCTTATCTTTTTCGATTTTATGCTGCTTATCTCCCGGAGCGCGTTCTTGTTGTTCTCAAAATCCGCATTGAACCTGTCGCCGTATTCAAGCAAAAGGCTGTCTCCGAGCCTTTTTATAGCAGTGGACTTTATCCTTCCCACTCTCTCACCGGAATTCTGTAT
>WAQT01000035.1 GCA_015520105.1 Candidatus Aenigmatarchaeota archaeon | reverse complement strand
GTTCTGTTTGCTGCAGGTTTTCTCCTGTCAGTGCTTCCGGTGATCGTCAGGTGGCATGTTTACGGCATAGAAGGAATAATAGGCTTTCCCACGTATTTCCACCAGAGGATTGCGGAGGACATTGTTTCCGGAAGGTTCTCGTGGTGGGACAGCCTGAGCTTCGGGGGGAGGCCGTACACATATCCCCCGGCTTTTGCGTTCAGCATTGCGGCTTTTGCTGTTCTGTTCGGGGTGGCGTGGGGAGGCGCTGTTTTCATGGCGATGCTGGGCGGTTTCGCGTCCGTTCTGGTCTGGAAGATAGCCGGAAAGGCTGGGGTCTCTGGAGGATGGTCTTCTATTGCATTCGCTCTCTCTCCCATGTTCGCATACATGTTCTCGAACCTCTCGAGCCGCTCTCCCCCGATTGTTCTTGGAATGCTCTCTCTGTATATGGTTCTTGACAGAAGGGACTGGAGGCTATCCATTCTTCCCATCGTTCTGGCGTTTCCCTATCACTGGGAGGCGGCGCTGTTTTTCCTTTTGGTCAGCTCTGTCGCGGTATTCTGGACAGGGAATGAAAAAAGAACCGCAGTGGGTTTTGCGCTCGCAGGCCTTCTGCTTGGCGCTGCTGTCTATGCCCCCCTGGTTGCAGCGCACGGCCTCCCGGAATACAACCTGCTGCACGAAGAGTATATGGAGAGAGGATACGGAATGGAATCGTTCGGGATACTGGGAAATGTCTGGGAGATAGGATACTGGAACGGAAAGCTTGACTGCATATATGCTGTTGTGTTTGTTCTGGCAGTTGCCGGGTTTGCGCTCTCGGGCAGCAGGATTCTGAGATTCTGGTTTGCCCTTGCACTGTTGCTGTCGTTCCTCTCGGACAGGATGTTTGTGTACGTGTTCCCTGTGTCCGCTTTGCTTGCGGCGTCTGTGCTGGAGAAGGCAAGGATAACGCATAGAGAGTCCCGCATCAGGAAGGGTTTGATGATTGTGTTTCTGGCGTATCTTTCTTTCTCTACTGCTGTGGCATTCAGCGCGTTTGCGTCAGAGTGGCCAAGCAACGGGCAGATTCAAGCGTTTAAATGGCTGAAGGAGAACACTCCGGAGAATGCGGCAGTGCTGAGCGACTGGACCATGGGTCACTGGGTCACGGGGATAGCGCACAGGAAGAGCTTTGTGGACGGTTATGCAGAGTACGCTCCGGAGGTTGATGAAAGGATGGAGGCACTGGAGAGATTCTACGGGACGTGCGAGGTTCCGGAAGGATATGGCATAGGATATATCGTTCTCGAGAAATGGTTCATAGAGAGAAGAAACATAACCTGCATATGGGACTTCCCTCTGGTTTACAACAACTCTGGAGTGTATATCTTCAGGGCTTCTTTGACTTGAGTTCGGACTTCAGCCAGCCCAGCCATTCATTATAGAGTCTTTTTGGATCATGGAATCCTATCTCGTTTCGAATGTCTTCTCCTATAATATGAAATTTTGCATTGGACTTGACAACCCATTCGGCCTCCAGAATATCGGGCCTCTTCAGTTTCTCAGAAAAATCAACGAGGGTCTGCTTCACTTTTGTTCTCAGCTCTATGTTGGACCACACAGCTTCCCAGTTCCCGCTCCATTCCTTCACATAGGAGGCGATTCTGTTGAGAACCTCGGACTCTCCGTTCAGGAGGGTGTCAGTGGGCTTGAGCGTGTCATCCTTTCCGGAGTATTCCATTAGATTGACGAAGCCTCCCTCCTTCACAGGGTCCTCCTCCCAGTCTTTGCGAACCTCTGTTATCTCCGTCATTCTCCTGAACCTGTGGAGGCCGTCCGCGGAGCGGAGGCTCTTGCATATCGGTATTATATCGGTTGCCTTGAAAGATGTTGGAGGCACGCCAAGGTCGTTCACCACCCTGTCGTACACTCCGTAAGCTGACTCTCCGTGTATGGTTCCCGCGACAACATTGGAGAGAGCTCCGACCCTCATGGCCTCGTAGAGCGCCCTTGCCTCCACGCTCCTGACCTCTCCTATCACCAGAGCAGAGTCTCCGAGACGGAGTGCTGTTCTGAGGGCTTCGTCTGCGGGCATCTCGGTCTCGACATGCGTGATGACAGAGCGGGATTTCAGCCTCTCGATGTTGTACTGAAGCTCCCTCATCTGCTCCACAGGAAGCTCAAGCGTGTCCTCTATTGTGAGTATTCTCACCTTCGGGAGCATTTCCAGCATCAGGGAGCCGAGGACAGAGGTCTTTCCCGCTCCTCTTCCTCCTGCGACAAGGATAGAGACCGCCCCGTCTATAAGGAATGATAGGAGGCCCGCGGCAAGCGGGTTTAGCATCCTGTTCTTTATGAACAGCGGAAGCGTCCACGGTTTGTCCCTGTGCCTTCTTATCGCAAAACCGAGACCGTGGGGGGAGAGCGTCCTCGTTATCACAGCGAACCTTGCCTTCCCTCCGGGAACAGAAAGGTCTGTATCAAGAACGGGGTTTGCCTCGTCAAGCGGCCTTCCGGACTGTATCCTGAGCCTCGTCGCCCATGCTTCCGCGTCTTCCATCGTGGGTATCAGGTTGGTCCTGCATTCCTCCCAGTCCTGGTGGTTTATGAGTATGGGCTGCCTCTCTATAGGAGAGTTTATGTAGATGTCCTGAACCTTCTCGTCTGCAAGGAGTATCTCAAGGACTCCGAGACCGGCGGTGTATCTGGTGAGTATGTTCGTGAGCTGTTCAAGCTCCTTCACAGTGAGCCTGACCTTCATCTTGGAGGCGACCTCCCTTATCATGTCCTTTCCTATGTTGTAGAATATCTCCCTTATCTTTCTGGAGCCCACGAACTCCGCTTCCGTAGGCTTGTGGGTTGCCATGTACCTTCTCGTGGTGTCAAGTATCGTGTACTTATCCTCGGGAAGCCTGAACTCCGGGGGAAGCACGTAGTAGAAATACTCTGTCATGTCAGGGACTCGGAATATCTCTACCTCAGTGTCTCCTATGGAATACCTGTCCACTGAACGGCCGTTCTCCGGAGGTGTCATTATGTAGCGGGTGAGCATGAAGTTCGGCCTGACGCTGGGCATGAACACATCCCTGTAGAGAGAGCGGTCTCCTATATGGTAGCCGGAGAGTTTGTCCTTCACCTTTGTTATGAGTTCTGTAGCCTCGAGGGCGAGCCTTATCCTCTCTAGTATCTTGGATTTGTACTGGAGAAGGCACTTCTTCCTTTCTTCTGAAAGGGTTTTTCGGAGTTCCATGTTCACGTGCCTTGCTTCGCGAAGGGTCTCGACGTAAGCTCCTATAGGGTCCCTCCTCATCAGGTCAAAAATAATCCTCCGGACCTCGGAGTTCCACTTCGGGAACTCCCTCCTGCAGGAGTGGTCTATCCCGTCGAGGGAGGCCGCTCCTTCCCTTATGAGGTTCTCAATCGCTCTCGCGACCTCGGAGAGGAGCTTGGTCTGTTCATAGCTGTATTCGTACTCCCTCTCCTTGGCAAGGACAATCGTGGCGACCTTCTTGACCTCGAGGATTTTGTCAATCACATGCGCCATGCATTCCCCATAGTCCTCCACTGAGGCGCCGTAAAGGCAGCCGAGGCAGTTTATTCTCAATCGCATTCGCTCGGCGTCATAGGAATAGTCTCCGGTCTTGGGAGTCGCTGCACCAGCCATGTATTATATTGCGTTTGGCCGCTAAATAAGCTTTTTAACACCGGATTGCAACTATTATTGGGATTGGAATGCCTGTTATTCAGGAAAGGAAGGGAAAGAGTCTTCACTCTGTCATAAACGAGATTGTGGAGAGGGTGAACGACAACACGAAAAGGATAAGGGTGCTTGAGCAGAAGAGCGATTCGTTTGTTTCGAGAATAAATTCTGTGGAGAAGGAAATACTCTCGGTATCCAAAGAGAACAGAAAGGCCCTTTCCGAATATGAAGCAAGGATTAAGGGGATTGAAGCAAGGTTGTCGAAGATTGAGGGAACAATAAAGGAGATTGTGAAGCGCATGAAGAGGCTAGCCACCACTGCCAAGATAAGCGAGCTGGAATCGCTTATAGAGATATACAATCCGGTGAAGTCCTCATTCGTGACAAAAGAAGAGGTGGAGAGGATTGTGGAGGACAAGCTGAAAGAGTCTGGCGGTTAATTCTCCGCTGCATCTTAGACCGCATCGGATTAGAATCAGCGAAATCTCGGTCAGCAGTTGATATCGGTCTTATTATATTTCCAAGCAAGTCCAGGAATCACTATCATCCGGTGCATCTGCGGTGCTGGCCTGCGAAACCCAGCGAGCGAATAAATATATAGCAAGAACGCTTAATTTTAATTAGATTGTTATGTGGCCTTTCAGCAGCAGCGCGGCGGGTTCTTCCAGGGGAAACATTCCTGTGGAGAGGGTAAGGTCGTTGTCGTCCCGGGGCTTGTCAGAGGTGCAGATAATAAATACCCTCAAGAATGAAGGCTATTCTCCCTCTCAGGTTGATGCTGCCATGAGGCAGGTTCTCAAGGGAGCGGCCTCCGGAAGGGCGAGCGCTCCTCCTGCTCCGGAAGCCAGGCAGCAGGAACCTCAGGTCAGCAATTACGTGCCTTCCCCTCCTCCATCGCCTGCTTCACCTGAGTTTGACGAGTTTGCGATGCCTGACGTGAGGGACCCGAGGTTTGAACCGCCTGTTCCCGGAAGTCCGCCAACCCCAGGAACTCCCATGCACGAACCCGGAACAGAAGCGGTTATTCCGGAAGAGAGGGAGGAACCTGTTCCTGAACTTAGGGAGAGGCGAAGCAGGGAGGAAATAAGGGAAGAGAGGAGAAGGATGCTCGAGGAGCTTGCTGAAGCGATAATAGACGAGAAGATGGTGGTTTTCAGGGAGAGCGTCGAGTCTGTTAACAGCAAGCTGGCGAATCTCGAGAAGAAGCTCTCGGGCCTTGAGGAGAGGATAAAGAAAATTGAGGAAAGGAAGGAGGAGAGCATTGAGCAGGTGGAGGACGAGGTTCAGGATTACAAATCCTCTGTTGAGGAGATATCAGGCAAGGTGGACGCTGTCGAGAAGGCCCTAAAGGACTCCCTCACGCCCCTCGTGGAGTCCATGAGGGAGCTGGCGGACACGATAAAGGAGATGAGGGAGTCGGGGAAGAAGAAGGGAGAATAAGAGCTTTCTTATCATTCTTCTTTCTTTTCTTGGGACATCCACCACATCGCAAGCGCGATTATTATTATAACTATTATTGCTGCCTGAAGGTCGGAACTGAGTGCGGCTGCTGGAACAAGACCGCCTCCGCCTGCTCCGAAGAATATCAGAACACCAATAAACATGAGTATCACTATCAGCGCCCATCCTGCTTTTGTGATTCCCTTATCTCCTCCCACTATCTTCTCAGGCTTGATGCCAAACAAGCCAAGGAATATAATTATTATGAGAAGGCCTGTTGCAACAAGAAGCGCTGAGCCGCCCATGTTGGCAAAAAAAGTTACAACCATCACATTCCAGCTCGTGAAGAGCATAACGAAGAAGGCAAGAATGAGGGATATAAGGCTTATCACAGATTTCTCTATTTTATCTCCCAGAGCGAATTTTAGAGCGCCGTAAAATATGGCAAGCGCAAGGAGGAACGGAAGTATAAATTGATAAATGCCAGCATTTTGTAGAAAGGGTGGAATGTTTGCTATCTGGAACATCTCGATAGGCATGTTATTATATTGGAACTGAACATTTATAAAAGCGAATGGTTTCCCGGCCGGTCACTTGCCGCGGCCTTTGTTTGCCCTGAGCGAGGGCCTTATCTTTTCCGCGCCGATGCCCTTGTTCCTGAGGCCCCTGGACTTTCTTCCTGCAGAGGTTTTTCCCCTGAACACCCGGCCCCTGTGCTTCCTGCCCGATATCCATTTCCTGTCCTTGTCCGAACGTATGGACGGATGATTCGGGTCGAGGAGTATTACCTCGTACCACTTGCTCACTCCATCCTCTCCGACCCAGTAGGAGTTGAGAACCTCAAGATTCGGGAACCTTCTGGCGGCCTTCTCCTCAGCAACCACCTGCTTGGATTTTCCGAGAGAGAAGAAGCGTCCGGATGCCTTTGGGGTCCTTCCTCCGGAGCGTTTGGGTGTTTTCCTGTTCCCCTTCGGGACCTTCACCCTTGCTATCACAAAACCCTCTTTTGCCCTGTATCCGAGCTGCCTCGCCCTGTCGGGTCTCGTGGGCCTCTCTATCTTCATGACAGTGGATTGGGCTCTCCATTCTATGAGACGGCTTCTCCATATCTCTCCGAGGGACTCCCTCGGCTTCTTCCACAAGGACGAAATGTATCTATGCATAATAATCAAGTTGATGTGATAGCGTATTTTTAAAGCTTCCGCCGGGATTTGCGTAACTAATTTAAAAACACGCCCTTATAATAAGTCAAGGTGTTTTCAATGGGAGCAGCAGCAAAGATTGTGATCGGACTTGTGCTGATACTGATCGGCCTTGGTCTTTTCGTGGATTCCGTGAGCCCTGTAGTGAACCCGATACTCGGCAGGGAGGGCAGGTTCCTCGGAATAGACTGGCTGGGCAACTTCATAATCCTGCTCACTGGAGCGATACCGCCGTTCCTTATATTGATAGGATTATTCGTTGTCTGGCTCGAGATAGACGAAATCAAGGCCGAGAGAGAGCTCAAGAGAGAAGAAGAGGAAGAGAAGAAGAAACGAGGAAGGCCCAAGAAGAAGGAGTGATTCTTCCTCTTGTTTTTTTGTTTTTCTTTCTGTTAATCGTCAATCGGTGATTCCGGAGGTTTAATTTTTAAATACTCTTGCAGGTTTATGGTTAGTATGGCCCAGTTTCTCTCCCCGGGGCACACGATGTGCGCGGGATGCGGAGTCGCTATTGCAGTGAACCAGATAGGAAGGGCGTGCCCGGATGATGTGATAGTGGCGTGCGCGACGTCGTGCCTTGAGGTCACCACTTCCGCTTATCCGCAGACTGCCTGGAAAGTTCCATGGATTCATGCTGCTTTTGAGACAGCTGCCTCCCTCGCGAGCGGCGTGGAGGCCGGAGTGAAGAGGCTCGGAAAGAACTGGAAGGTGATAGCCTTTGCGGGGGACGGAGGGACATTCGATATTGGCCTGCAGTCTCTCTCAGGAATGCTGGAGAGGGGGCACAGGGTCACATACATCTGCCTCGACAACGAGGCCTACATGAACACCGGCATACAGAGGTCCGGAGGAACTCCCCACGGAGCGTGGACCACAACGTCGCCTCCGGGAAAAAGGAGTATCGGAAAGGAGGAGTGGAAGAAGCCCCTGACAGACATAATAGCTGCGCACAGGATTCCTTACGTGGCGTCCGCCTCTGTTGCTTTCCACGCAGACCTGACCAGGAAGGTTAAGAAGGCCTTGGAGAAGCAACCATCCTTCCTGCACGTGTATTCTCCCTGCCCGACCGGATGGAAGTCTGACGTGAGCAAATCCGTGGAGATAGCGAAGCTCGCTGTGGAGACTGGAGCTTGGCCCCTGTTTGAGATAGAGGACGGCGAGTTCAGGATAACGAAAAGAGTGGGGGAGAGGAGGCCCGTGGAGGAGTATCTCAGGACGCAGGGAAGGTTCAGGCATCTCGGAAGCGGGGAGATAAAGGAGATACAGGAACATATAGAGCTGATGTGGAAAGAGATTGAGGCGAGGGAGAAGGCAGGCCTGAAGTTTCTCTACTGAGTGAATAACGTTTTTATTCTTCATTCAGGATAAGTTTAGTTATGGCTTCTGAACCGAGGATTAGGGAGAAGAGATGGAGCAGGGAGATTGAAGAGGATATAAGGAAGTATTGGAGGGAGTCCGGGGCGTTCAGGTTCAGGGAGGATTCGGGAAGACCTGTGTTCTCGATAGACACGCCTCCCCCCTACGTAAACACGCCGGTGCACATGGGCCATGCCACGACATATACGATAATGGATTTCATAGCGAGATACAAGAGGATGAGGGGCTACAACGTCCTCTTTCCAATAGGGCTTGACAGGAACGGTCTTCCGATAGAGGTCGCTGCGGAGAAGGAGTTCGGGAAGCTCATGACAGAGACTCCGAGAGAGGAGTTCCTGAAGCTGTGCGGGAAGATTCTCGAGAAGTCCAGCGCGAAGTCGCTTGAGGTTTTCTACGAGCTTGGGCACTCCTACAACTCATGGGAGGCGGGAGAGGGGATAGGAGACATGTACCTCACGGACTCCGAGAGTTACAGGAGACTCACGCAGGAGACGTTCATAGACCTGTGGCACAGGGGACTGATAACCAAGGACAAGAGGGTGAGCAACTACTGCCCGCGCTGCCAGACCACGATAGCGGACGCGGAGATAGAGTACAGGGAGATGGAGAGCGAGTTCGTTTATGTCAGATGGAAGGTGAAGGAGACTGGGGAGGAGATAGTGATAGCGACCACGAGGCCAGAACTCATAGCCACGTGCGAGATGGTGATATTCAATCCGGAGGACGAAAGGTATAAGAGGCTTGAGGGGAAGCACGCGGTCCTTCCCGTCTATGGAAGGGAGGTTCCCATAAAGGCTCATCCGTACGCGAAGATGGATGCCGGAACAGGGCTCGTGATGATGTGCTCCTACGGCGATTACGCGGATATCAGGTTCTTCAGGGAGATGCGGCTCAGGGAAAGGATAGCGATAAACAGGGACGGAAGGATGAACGAGGAGGCTGGCTTCCTGAAGGGGCTCAAAGTTCATGAGGCGAGGAAGAGGATGATAGAGGTTCTCGAGAGGAACGGCCTTGTGGAGAAGAAAGAGAGGATAAGGCACCGCACGCCCGTGTGCGAAAGGAGCAAGGACCCCCTGGAGTTCATATACATGACCGAATACTATCTCAGGCAGGTGAAGTTCATTCCGGAACTCAAGAGGGTAGTGAAGGATATGAAGTTCTTTGCTCCTTCCTCGAGGCAGATTCTTACGGACTGGATGAACAGCGTGAGCATGGACTGGGCGATATCGAGAAGAAGATACTACGCGACAGAGATTCCTCTCTGGTACTGCAAAGGGTGCGGCGAGACCATAGTTCCCCCGAAAGGGAGATACTACAGGCCATGGATGGAGGACCCTCCTGTAAAGGAGTGCCCGAAGTGCGGCGGGAGGAAGTTCCGGGGAGAGGAGAGGGTGTTTGACACATGGTTTGACTCCTCGATTTCTCCACTCTACATACTCGGCTATGGAAGGAAAGAGGGATTCTTTGAGAAGCACAGTCCATGTTCCCTCAGGCCTCAGGGGAAGGAGATTGTGAGGACGTGGCTCTACTACACGCTTCTGAGGTGCTACCAGCTCACTGGGAAGCCGATTTTCGAGAATGTGTGGATACACTACCACATACTTGATGACAAGGGGATAAAGATGTCCAAATCCCTCGGAAACGTAATAGACCCGATGGAGATTCTCAACAGGTTCGGGGCCGAGCCGTTCAGGATATGGTGCGCGCTGGAGGGAAACATCACGCTCTCTGATCTGCGATGCTCCTTCGAGAGGATAGAGGCGGGCGCGAAGTTCCTCACCAAGCTCTGGAACGTATCGAGGTTCGTGTCCATGTTCCCGAAGCCCTCGGGGAGGAAGAGGCTTCTCGACGCAGACGTGTGGATAATGAACGAGGTGAACAGAATCGTTGGGGTGGCGAGGGAGCGCTACGACGAGTTTGACTTTCACACCCCAATGACTGAAGTAAGGCATTTTGTGTGGGAGACGTTTGCGTCGCACTATCTGGAGATGGTGAAGAGCAGGGTGTACAACCAGGACGGGAGATTCAGCAGGGAGGAGCAGAACGGCGCGCTGCACGCTCTCTATTACGTGCTTGAGAGGATATTGCTTGTGATATCCCCTGTGGCATGCTTTATCTCGCACAAGCTCTACAAGGATATTTACGGCGGGAACGTGGAGGAGGAGAGGTTTCCGGAGCCTGAGAGCTTCGGCGAAGTCGGATTCTCGACAAAGGACGTGGCTGAGTTCAACAGCATGGTTTGGAAGGAGAAGAAGGACAGGGGCCTCTCCCTGAAGTCTGAGGTGAAGGAGGCCGTGATTCCGGAGAGGTTGGAGGGGCTTGAGAAGGATCTGAAGGCGTGCCATAACATAGCAAGGGTTTCATTCGGGAAGGAGGCGAAAGTTTCTCTCTGAGCGGCAAATTAACTCGCGTCCGCGAGGGAAAACTTTATATATAAGCTATCCAATTCTTTACAGGGTTGTTATAGGCAGGTATTGCTATGGCAAAGAACAGACTTGAGTCGCTGGAGATGGAATTCAGGAAGTCTTACAACGAGAACCTTGAGATTAATCTTTCAGAGGATTCTCCGCTGTTTTCTGAGATAATGGCGTTCAAGAGGTCTGCGTCAGCCAATATAAAGAAGATGCTGCACCTTAACTGATTCTGTTTTTAAGCGCCGGGATTATATTCTATTAATCCAGACAGGCTTGGGTTGGTGAGTGGTATGGGAGTGTACGAGGATTCCCTGAGGTTTCACGAGGAGAGGAAGGGAAAGATAGAGGTAAGGCCGAAGATCAGGGTGAAGGGAAAGGAAGAGTTGAGCATCGTCTACACTCCGGGCGTGGCCGAGCCGTGCAGGGCGATAAGCAGGGAACCTGAGAGGGTGTGGGACCTCACGATAAAGGGTAATTCTGTTGCTGTGGTGAGCGACGGCTCCGCTGTCCTCGGTCTGGGAAACATAGGCCCTGAGGCGGCTATTCCGGTGATGGAGGGCAAGGCGATGCTTTTCAGGGAGTTTGCCGGAATAGACGCGTTTCCTGTCTGCCTTGCCACGCAGGACCCGAAGGAGATTGTCGAGACGGTCAGGAGAATCGCCCCTGTGTTCGGAGGGATAAACCTTGAGGACATCTCTGCCCCGAGGTGCTTCTGGATAGAGGAGAATCTTCAGGACCTGGGGATACCCGTGTTTCATGACGACCAGCACGGGACTGCCGTGGTGGTGCTTGCTGCTCTTCTTAATGCAGCCAAGGTCGTGGGGAAGAAACTCGAGGACATGAAGGTGGTGATAAGCGGCGCCGGAGCAGCGGGGACAGCGATAGCGAAGCTTCTCCTGTGCGTCGGCTACGACAGGAATGTGTGCAGACCCGTGAAGGACATCGTGGTGTGCGACAGCAGGGGAGTGATATTCAATGGCAGGGAAGGGCTTCATGGCCACAAGAAGGAGCTGGCAGAACTTACGAACAGGTCCGGGGTGAAGGGCTCCCTTGCGGATGCGATGAGAGGGGCGGACGCGTTCATAGGGGTGTCTGCAGGAGGAATAGTGTCCAGGGAGATGGTGAGGTCCATGGCTGAGGACGCGATTGTGTTTGCGATGGCGAACCCTGTTCCTGAGATACAGCCTGAGGAGGCGAGGGAGGCAGGAGCCAGGATTGTGGCCACAGGAAGGTCAGACCTTCCGAACCAGATAAACAACGTGCTCGCTTTTCCCGGAATCTTCAGGGGAGCGCTGGACTGCAGGGCCAGCGTCATAAACAGCGAGATGAAGCTCGCGGCCGCGTACGGCCTCGCCGGAGTGGTGAAGAACCCTTCAGAGGAGAGGATAGTGCCTGAGGTCTTTGACAGAAACGTGGTTCCCGCGGTTTCGGAGGCCGTGATGGATGCGGCGAGAAGGAGCGGGGTTTGCAGGAATTAAGACGGGCCATTCGGTTTTTTAACAAGGATGTGATAAATATCAATCAATGAGAAATTACGTTCTGTTATACGTCTTTGTAACCGCAGTCCTGCTTCCAGTCCAACCTGTTCTTGCGGCTGTTTATTATGTTTCTCCGTCAGGCTCGGATTCAAATCCCGGGACAGAAACATTGCCATGGAAGACGATTCAGAAGGCTGCCGACAGCATGGTGGCAGGAGACACTGTCTATATAAAGGAGGGAATATACACGGAAAGAATCGTTCCAAAGAATTCCGGCTCCCCGGGAAATTACATAACATACGAGGCATATCCCGGAGATTATGTTGTGATAAAGAGCCCGAATACATGGGACAAAGATTATGTTATTCTGTTACCGTCAGACAGGGAGCTTCATCATATCCGTTTCAGAAACCTGAAGCTGAAAGGCTCGAACTGGGCAAACATAAAGGCAGATGCAGGCAACAGCCCGAAAAGCAATATAATAATCGATAACGTGACTATTGAAGGCGGCTATTTCGGAGTGTATTTCGTTAATGGCGTAACAGACAGCAGAATAACGAACTCCAACATCAGCTTCAATCAGTTCGGTGTGTATCTGAACGGTCCCAACAGGAACATAGTCATTGATGGAAACGTCATTCATCACAATCAGGTTATATATCCTGAACGGGATTCGCACTGGGCGCACGGCATAGTTGTGTACACAGCATCAAGCTACCCTGGAGGGGATAACATCAACATCACAATCAGCAACAACGACGTTGGTTATTCAGGGGTTCAGGGCATACTTGTCTTTCACGGACAGAATATCCTGATAGAGAACAACTACTGCCATCACAACGGAGCCACGGGGATACAGATAGAAAGCAAAGGCCTTTCCAACCATATCACAAGGAATGTAGTTGTTGAGAACAATCTGTGCGAGTACAATTCTCAGTCATTTAACAGCGAGACAGGAATATGGATCGATGACTCCGATAATGTTATCGTGCAAAATAACACTCTAAGGTATAACGAAATCGGTTTGAAGATATCAGGCTCCTTTTATGTAATTGCGAGGTTCAATACCATTTACGGCAACAACGATGATGACTATGTGGATGCTGCAGGCGCTGTGGTAAAGACAGACAGCCAGCGCGGAACTGGCGGGGATGATATTCTGGTGCACAACACCTTTTACAGAAACGGCAACAACAGCCGCTGGGCGCATATAAGGATTGGTGACTGGTATTTTAATCCAGAGACCTACAGGGTGTCTTTCAGAAACAATATTGTAGCTGAGACCAGTCCCGGCGAATACAATCTCGAACTGTGGGTTCAGGGACTGACTCACAGCATTGATTACAACAACTATTATCATTCAGGAAGAGGTTTGAGGGTGAGGTGGAGCGAGAACGATGCCTATCCGGATCCGATGAACTGGTCGGATTATCTTTCAGTAAGCGGTCAGGATTCCCATTCTATTACATCCAATCCTATGTTTGTGGACCCCGGAAATGGCAATTTCAATCTTGATTCATCCAGCAACTGCATAGACAAGGGCGGATTCCTTACAGAAACACTCTCATCCGGTTATGGAAGAATCATAGAAGTGAAGGATGCGCGTTATTTTAGCGATGGCTTTGGTGTTATTGAAGGGGATATGGTAAAGATTGGTTCTAATGCTCCTGTAAGGGTGACTGATATAGATTATGACGCAAACATTATTGTTGTAGATAAGGATATATCATGGAATGCAGGAGATAGTGTTAGTTATCCGTATCACGGGTCTGCGCCGGATATAGGTGCGTATGAATATATATCAGATGGCATGAAACAGTGTTCTGACAATATAGACAATGACGGTGACGGCTTGACAGACTATCCCAACGACCCCGGATGCTCCTCTGCTCAGGATGACAGCGAGGACACCACAGCATGCGGGGACGGGGTATGTAATGGAGGCGAGAGCTGCTTCTCATGCGAGAGCGACTGCGGAAAGTGCGCAGGGGGAGCGGTTCCGTATGCAGAAAGGGTTCCGGTTATTGACGGAGAGATAGGAGAGTCTGAGTGGTCCGGTTCGCTAAGGATTAACTTCTCTCTGGAGGGGAGCGACAACAGGG
>WAQT01000034.1 GCA_015520105.1 Candidatus Aenigmatarchaeota archaeon | reverse complement strand
TATCAATAATGATGACCCAAGCAGGGCCTTAGATGTGAACGGAGGTATAAGGACAAAAATGGGGTGGGGAGATTGGTTGACATTGAATACAGAAGGGAACGGTTTGTGGCATATCCATAATCCACAAGAGCAAGATAGAATAGAAATTGGTTATAGAGATACGAACATCAAGGAGCATTGGGGTTATTTTGTGATTAAAAACAATGGTTATGTAGGGATAGGCACAGCGAGCCCTCAGGCCAAGCTGGACATTCAGGGGTCTTCAACAAACGGTTACAGGGCGCTGCAGCTGTCGGGCATGGGCCCTTCTCCGAGGATAGTGTACAAGACAGGTAATAATCCGACATGCAAGGGGCCTGTGATTGCGAGGCATAGCAAGGGGAAGACATGCACAGGCAATTCTGGTCTTTTATGTTCTGGTAATTCGTGCAGTGTTCCCAGCGGCTGGGGTGTATCATCATGTTCATATAAAAGCATGGTATATGACCTAACTCAGATAGTTATACATGCGAAACCCTTACATGCATTCCTGATATTGATGCAGTAATCTGCTGGGACTGGTAGGGAGACAGCGGCAGGCGGTGTTAATTCTGTCTGTTCACTGCGGGGCAAATTGGCACTTGTTCTGTCCGTGATTATTGTACGAACACGCTTCTGGTATTGTATTCAATGCCCGCATCCCTGAGAACTGATATCACCTTTTCGGCCTTTTCGCTGTCCACTATGACAGCGCTGCCCGCAATTCTCTCGCCTGGGGATACAATGCCGCGGTATTTTTTGTTTCTTCCCCAATAACCGAACAGCTTCCTGCTCACCTTAACCCTTTTCTTGACATCTTTGACAGGACTCCAGCTCACCACAAAGTATTCCTTCATGCCTGCAGGCACCTGCCTTCCGTACATAACTATGCCCTTGGTTATATTCTGCGCGCTTCTGTATTCCTCAAGCCTGCCGGTTATGATGTTCAGGGGATTCTCAACGCCCTGAAGTTTCCATTTATCAAAGACTTCGGACTCGTAGAACATCTCTCTTATTCTCTGGACCGCTTTTCCCACTACTTTGACGTCTTTCTTGCAGTCAACAAAGATATCAACATCGCTGTCCGGTCTTGGATTTCCGCTCGCAACCGAACCGAAGAGGTAGATTGCCTTTATGCTTCCCATGTCTTCAGCGCTCAGATTTCTAAGCAGGAAACAGAGGAAGGAGTACGCATAGCTTATCAGGGTCTTTTGTCTATATTTCATCCATAACACCCTCTTCTTCCATTATTCTTTTCAGTCTCATGAAAAGGTTTAGATATTCCTTAAGCTCGTCCTCCTCCTTTCTTTTTCCGTAACACAGAACGTTTCTCCTTTTTTCTATCTCAACAAGAATCTCTATTACCTCTTCCTTTCTCGGAAAAGCGAAACTCAGAACATCCCTTGCTCTTCTAAGCGAGGAGAAATCCGTGTGTTTCAGCACTCTGCTCTCATCGAGAAGGCCTGCTTTGTGAAGATACAGTTCGACAAGCTCTGTTGCGCAGACAGAAACATGGAATCCAAGGCTCCTTTGCCTTCTTTCCAGGCCCAGTTCCACTGCTTCGTCTATTTCTTCCAGGCTTTCTTTTATGTTTCTCACATGTTCTGTTGTCTTCATGTAACAACATTATTGTTACATATTTATAAAATATGTTGTTACAAAGAAACATCATATTTGTTACAAAATAACATCAGGCAGGGAGGCAACGGTTATGAATGCTGTATCCGGGACAGGCTGGTGCGCTATTCCGCCTTCCTGAACAGATGCTCTCCTTTCTTTGTCTTTGTTCCCGGTTTCAGCAGGCCCGGCTTCGTATCCTTCAGGAGCCCTCTCTTGATTCCGAGCTGCCCGTTTATCCTTCTCGATGTCTCCGGGAGGAACGGACTGATAAGGATTGAGATTATCCTCATGGAGTCAGCAAGCGTGTAGAGGACGTCCTGCTGCTCTTTTCCCTTCAGTTCCCATGGTTTCTTCTCGTTTATGTAGCGGTTGCAGGCACGGACGAAGGACCATATTTCATCGAGGGCGTGATGGAACTCAAGCCTGTCCATGAGGGAGGTTATTTTCTTGAGGTTAAGGTTGTCGAAGAGTATCCTGTCCGGCCTCCCGTCCGGAACCCTTCCGTCAGAGAATTTCTCTATCATTGCAACAATCCTGCTCAGGAGGTTTCCGAGGTCGTTCGCAAGCTCGTTGTTGAGTCTTTCCCGCAGCGAGGCTTCGGAGAAGTCGCCGTCCTCTCCGAGGGGGACATCCCTGAGAAGGTAGTATCTTATAGCATCAACAGGGTATTTCTCCGCCAGTTTCAGGGGGTCCACTATGTTTCCGAGGGACTTGGACATCTTCTCGCCATCCACAGTGAAGAAGCCGTGGGCGAATATTGCTCGGGGAAGAGGATAGCCCGCGCTCATGAGCATTGCAGGCCATATCACTGCGTGGAAGCGGAGGATGTCCTTCGCCATCACGTGCAGGTCAGCGGGCCAGAGCTTCTCGCCCGCAGAGATGTAGTTCACGAGCGCGTCGAACCACACCCAGAAGACGTGCGACGGGTCGTTCGGGAGGGGTACTCCCCATTCAAGCCCGGGGCGGGATATGCTTATGTCCTTCAGTCCGGCCTTCACGAATGATATGACCTCGTTCCTTCTGGTTTCCGGTCTGATGAAGCCGGGATTCCTCTCTATATGGGAAAGAATGCTGTCCGAGTATTTGGAGAGAGCGAAGAAGTAGTTCTCCTCGGATATTCTTTCAGGCGGCTTCTTATGGACAGGGCAGAGGCCGTTTTCAAGCTCGCTCTCCGAGAGGTAGGCCTCGCAGCCCTCGCAGTAGAGGCCCTCGTATTTCCCTTTGTATATGTCCCCTTTCTTGAGGACTTTCAGGAAGAACTTCTCCACTGTTCTTTTGTGGCGCTCCTCTGTGGTGCGTATGAAATCCGTGTTGGAGATGCCAAGCCTCTTCCACGTCTCTTTCCACCTCTCAGCCATCTCGTCAGCATACTTCTTTATGTCCGAATATCCCCGCTTCCTTGCTGCCTGGAC
>WAQT01000033.1 GCA_015520105.1 Candidatus Aenigmatarchaeota archaeon | reverse complement strand
CAAAGAATGTTTTATACCCTTCCTTGCCGATTACAGAATAACGGACAAGTGGCTCAAAACCACAATCCCACCAATGCGTTATCACTTTTACATCAAACCCCTTTCTTAAGAGCCCAAAAAACAGTCTCTGTGGCATTATCGCTGCGCCTGCCGGAATGCTCAGTGGTATAGTGAGCAGTAGTATTCTCAGAGTATTCTTTCTTGGAGAGAATCTGAAACGCTTCTCAACAGTTGCTTTATAATCGTGTTCCTCGTCAATGATACCAATAGAGTCGTTAAAATCCGCATCAGCCATTCTCACCGTTTATAATTATTCCCGGCCAAATAAATAACATCTTGCCGCTTGCGGCCGCGCGTTGTTTGTGATGCGAAATTACCGAATCTGGAACAGTTAAAAGTATTTATATATGACTACCAATTAGTGAATATGAATAATGAAATTCCGGATGACGCTGTCCCGAGACACTCTTACACGAACAGCATAGAGTTTGGAAAGGGCATCGTGACCAAGAGATACAAACAGCTTAAGATAGACCCGAGAAACAGAGTGTTGTGGTCTCCGGCAATAACGTACCTTCTTCATACAAACGATCTTGCCTCTGTCTCCGAGAGATGCAGAAGGGAGAAAGAAAAATCTGACGTGCTTTACAGCTCCGGTTCGGTCAGAACGCCAAGAATACTCGTTCATGACGAGCACTCAAGATACAACATATTTGAGAGAATCGATATGGAGAACGTAAGGGATATTCTCGAGGACCCTTCTAGAGACAGAGAAGAAAAGCTTGGCCTCGTGAGGGACTGCGCCTATGTGCTGAGAGCAGTCCATGAGGAGATAGACTCTCACGGATGCCCGGGGCCCCAGAACTTCGGACTCTCATACAGCGGCGATATTTATGTGTTCGACCTTGAGCACGATTTCAAGGAGAACGAAAAGCGGGAGAAACAGAAGCTCGACCTCTGGGACCTGGAATGGCTTTCTGTCTTCTCGCTGGCGAGAGAGCTGGGAAAGGGAGAAACAGATCCTGTACTTGATGCCATAAGGGACGGATACGGAAAGGTGGCCGAATCTGTGGACACGTTCTGGGTTCGATACGAGCTGTGCCACGACCCGTTCGGCCCGCGAAGAAAGGACCTTTACCGCTCGCTTACAGGAAGAATCTGACATAAACGAAAGATCGCGTATAATTGAGCAACGCAGGAACATCACGAGGGATGCCGCATGAGCGTTGCGCAATGTTTTTTAAGCATCTGAACCAAGAGATAGGCAAAGGCGGAGCTCAATGATAGAATGGATAGGCAAACATCTGTGATTGCGAAACGATTCGCGGAGAAAGTGAGAAGAAGAATAAATGCAAAAAACATCATACTCTTCGGCAGCCGGGCGAGAGGCGATAACTTCGTCGCAAGCGATTTCGACTTTGTTATTGTCTCAGAAGAGTTTTCTGGAGTCAGGTTTCCTGCAAGAGCATCGAGGGTCCTTGAGTGGTGGGACAGGCCGGAAGGCCTCGATGTTCTGTGCTACACACCCGCGGAATGGGAAAGGCTGAGAAACAGCCGAGGAATACTGCTCAACCTGCAGAGGGAGGGTGTATGGTTATATCCTGAGAAGGAGAGCGCCTCCGAGAAAGAGACGGAAACCCGGAAGCTCTGATTGACACAGCACTCACGCCACAACAATCCAACTTAGTTCTTCTTGCACATCTTTTTCAGCTTCTCTATCACATCTGTTATCATTTTCTCCTTTGCCTCAAGATAGTCCCTGCTCACATGACGCCCGTAGTACTTTATTCCTATTCTCTTCTTTCTCAGGTCATTGATGAGATGGATTTCGCTTTCTCCAATTTCAGGATATCTTCTCATATATTCTATGCTTGCAATATGGGAACCCGGAGAATCGCTTTTCACCTTAAATCCGTCCATGCACATAATCGCGGTTATCAATTCAAGAACCGCTTCATAATACTCTTCTACTATCTTTGAGGCAAACCTGTCGGGATTCTCTTTCATAAGGTTTATTGTTTCCATTCTCAGATCCGCCATTTCAAGAAGGCTTCTTGCCCTCTCTCTGTCCGGCGTGCATGAGATAACCCCACCCATCAGAACACCTTCAGATATCCCATAAGCACGATGCCATTGATTATGTTATTTCTCAGTTCTTTCGGAAGCCTGTTTATATCCCTGCAGAAATGCAGATTTATTTTTCTCTTCAGCGCATCCTCGAACCTTTTCAGGTCGAGTTCTTTCTCCTTTCCAGCAACAAAGATATCCGCATCGCTTCCTTTTATATCTTCACCCCTTGATGCAGACCCGAAGAGCACAACAACATGAGGGGAACATTCTTCCCACAGGAATTCTGCAAGTCCGCATTCTTTCAACCTGAACAGCATGTCCATTTTTTTATAAAACCTGAACAGTTCGTTGTCCCTGTTTGCTCTGTACACAGGATAGGAAATTCCCGGATATTTCTTCACCAACGGGAATCCCTCTTTTCCTTCATCACAGAGTTTCTTAAGGTGGAGCCTTACAGACGGAAGCGATAGGCCTGCCTGTCTGGATATCCACCTTTCCGTGAACCCCTCTTCTGGAAGAGGGTCATCAAAAAACACCCTCAACACTCTCCATGTGCTATAATTTTGTATCATATGATATATTTTTATCTCATATTATATAAAAATATACCATCTCTTCACACCACAAACAGCCCCATCAGGTTTCCGTAAAACAGCGTTACCAGAATCGTTATCAGGAAGATCGGGCGAACCCCGACTAGATATTTAATAAATAAAAAAGAATTAATCTGCATGGAAGAAATCAATGCATGGATGAGGAAGGCTGAAAGCGATATAGAGTCGGCGGTCTATAATCTTAAGGGAAAAAGATTTGATGTTGCTGCTTTCCTCTCACAGCAGGCCGCAGAGAAGGCTCTAAAGGCGCTTTACATTCTCAGATTCAAAGAGTTGTGGAGAACCCATGACCTTGTGAAGCTTTCCCAGAAACTATCTGCACCAAAGAATGTTATTGACATGTGCGACAGATTAACACAACACTATGTTGCAACAAGATATCCTGTAGATGTAGAAGATGAATATTCGGAGGAAGACGCAAAAGAAGCCGTGTCTGACAGCAGAGGGGTAATCGAATGGGTAAGGAAAAAACTAGAGAAATAATAGAGAAAATAAAGGAGTTCAGAGAAAAAACCTCAAAGGAATTGAAAATAGATAAAATAATAGTGTTCGGCTCCCTTGTTTCAGGCGATTTCGGAAAGGACAGCGATATAGACCTGATAGTGGTGAGCGATTCCTTTAGGGGAAAGAAAATGTTCAAAAGGGGTATAGGTCTGCACAAAAACTGGAATCTGGATTATCCTGTAGATTTTATCTGCCTCACTCCGGAAGAGTTCTCAAGAAAAAGCAGACAGGTATCAATTGTCAGCCAGGCACTTAAAGACGGCCTGGTTTTGACGTAATCTGGGTACATGTATGCAATCAGACTGCAATACACCATGACAACTATATCAGAAACATCCCCATCAGGTTTCCGTAAAACAGCGTTACCAGAATCGTTATCAGGAAGACCGGAGCGAACCGGACTCCCTCCTTTATCCAGACGTGGCCTCCCTTCCTCCTGAGCTTCTCGATCTCCTTCTCCGTGATTCCCCTCCACCTGTCCGATACGAGGACGTCGCCGGGCCTGAGCCTTCCGACCGGAATCCTCTTTCTGAACAGGTTGGCCTCCACGAACCTTCCGTAGCGCATGAACACTGTCATGAAAAACACAAGCCCGGGAAACAGGAGAATGGGGAGCGTTGCATTCAGGCCTGCGCGAAGGAAGAGAGAGAGGTAGAGGACAACAACCGTGGAGGCGACTGTGAACAGGGCAACTATGGATAGTATTCCTTTGAGACCGCTCCTGAGTTCAGAGAGGAATTTTCTTGTCTTTTTTCGGTTCTTCGCTCCGAGAGCGATGGAATAAGCTATCAGGTAGCAGAACGCTGTGATGAAGAAGTTGAAGAGCAGAACTAGAGGGAAGGGAAATTGCGCTGTCAGCCCGGCGTGCGGGATGGAATAGCCGGCGCTGTCCGGGAACAAAAACCCGAGCGCTCCGAGAAGCCACGCGTCCCCGTCTCCCCACTGCCTCATGAAATACATCGCAAGGCCCATTCCCAGGAACGCGAGGCCGAACACCATGGAGTTGACAAGAAACCGCCACTCTCCTGTCAGGAGGGAGAAGACGACTCTTGCTCCGAGGCCAAGGCCTATCATGGAGTACGGAAGCCAGTCCGGGAATTCCGTGGTCTTCAGGTCCCAGTAGGCCGCAAGACCGAAGCCCGCAATGCCGATGGAGAGAAGAATCCAGAACAGCATGAATATAATTCGGGCCTGTTAATAAATGGTTTGGCTCCGGCAGGCAAACCTGATGCAGAATGAATTAACCGGTAACCGGTTAGCCCAGTTAATTTTATAAATACGCCGGATACCTTTAAATACCGGAACGCCTATTAATAGGCGACGCGGGCCGCGGACCGCGAAAGCTCTGGTAGTGTAGTGGCCTAGCATCTGGGACTGTCAGAAACTTTTTGGAAAAAAGTTTCATCAAAAAGGAGGCTTCCGCCTTCCGAAAGGTTTGCTGAACTCCCAGGACGCGGGTTCGAAGCGCAAGAAGGGGAACACATTTCCCCTTCTTACCGCACTATCATCCCCTTTAATTGAGGTTAACCGGACACCGGTTACCGGATAGTGTAGAGGGAAATCCCGCCCAGGGCGTGCCGGCTGTGCCGCGGTCATGCGTCTTTATGGGCCCGTAGCTCAGTCTGGTTAGAGCACCGGACAGGGCTTCGAGCGAAGCCGCCGGGTGAAGCTTTTAATGTCATTAAAAGCGTGTGAAGAGCCTTTCGGAGAGACGCTTCCGCAGGGAAAGTCCCGCAAAGGGCTCGATGACAGAAGAAACCCGGGTGTCGAGGGTTCGAAACACCGCTTTTTACGAGAGGCTTCCGCCTTCTTCAAAAAGCGGTGGAGCAAAAACATGCAGCAAATGGACATGCGGCATGGTTAACCTATAAACGGGTTAAACCATGAAACGGGAATCCCTCCGGGCTCATAACCAACGGATTAACGGCGGATTGTATGAAAGACATAGAGCCGCTTCTCAGGGAAATCGGAATGAAGGAGTATGAAGCAAAGGCATGGCTGACGCTCCTGAAGAACGGGACAAGCACTGCCGATGCGGTGAGCAAGTTATCAGGCATACCCGTGACACGGGTTTACGAGACGCTGGACAGCCTTGAGAAGAGAGGTCTCGTGATAGTCCAGAAAAGCAGGCCGAAGAAATACAGCATAATATCTGTTGATTCCCTGAGGAACATTCTCGATGAGAAGAGAAGGAAGATGGAGAGGGAGCTCGAGAAGTCGTCGGAGATAATCAAAAGGATAAAGGATTCCGTTCCTGCGCCGCCAGACAACCCGCTTGAGGAGGAGACCGAGACCGTGTGGATTCTGAATGGAAGGGAGAACATACTGGCCAAAATAAACGAGGTCATGAGAAAGGCAAAAAGGGAGATACTGGTGTTCAGCGACGACCTGAGCTGGTACGACAGGATAGAGAAATCGCTCACATGCAGGAGCGGAAGGACTGTGAAGATACTGATAAACCTGAACGAGCACACCATGAACACGGCAAAAAAGGCCCTCTCCTCTGGAATAAAGGTCCGCGGCTGGGAGATGAAAGGGCTGATGGGAGCGATGATAGACGGAAAGCTCCTCTATCTGGTCTCCAAGATACCGAAGCCGGGAGTGAACGAGAAGGATTACTACGGAAAACCGGGGAGCGATGAGCTTTTCTCCTATCAGTGCCTCGTCACAGGAAACCCGATACTCGTCAGGATGTTCCGCTCTTATTACGACAGCTTCTGGTGGAGGGGAGAGAACCCCGAAAAGACGCTGAAATAGGAATAAAAACCTTTCTCCGAGATTCTAATAATGGACATTCTGACGGATTTCGAGGAATACAGGAAGGAATTTCTTGACGCCAGAAATCTCTATGACGAGAGCCACTGCCTTTTTGACAGGGCCATAAGGAGCGAGAAGGAAGGCGTGCATGACAGCGCAACTCAGTATTACGGTCACGTCTTCCTCATAGCAAGCAACGCATGCGTCCGTTTTGAGCTTCTGAAAGGAAGGGTTAACAAGAAAATATGCTCGCTTGATTATGAGAGCGATGAATTCAGGAACCTTGCATGGCTCAACGCTAAACTGAAGAGCGATTATATAAAGCCTCTTGTCTCTATGATAAGGAGCGCCGAAAGATATCTTAAGGAGCATGACTCCGGGTTTGACGAACTCAGGAACGACGAGTCCTTCATAAAGTTCAGGGCTGTTTCCGATCCCTGCCCCTGACGAACAGCGGATACCTCAGGAAATGGTCTGATACCATGGAGTCGTAGAACCCTTTCATATCAAAACCTTCAGGGTCGTAATTCATGTTCTCAGAAAGTATGCGGTTGACGCATTCATCAACCTCCTTCCCAAGAACATCTTCTCCCAGCTCTTCCATGTTCTTATATATGCGAATTGTTTCCCTGACATCGTCATCGAACACTGTAAGAAGCTCGCTTCTCTTATCGCCTTCCTTATCGATGAATATATCATCTTCCGGCCCGTGACCGAAGAACCATTTTTCCTTCATGAAATCTTCTATGCCATAGCCTTTGTTGCGTTCTCTCCTCTTCCTTATTGCATTGTACGCAGCGATGAATATCCTGTCCCTGTAAATCCTGTCAAGGACGTCAGCTGTGGCAAAAAGCTCCTCATCCTTTCTGAGAATGCCTGTCCTCATGAGAAGCCTTTTCCACATCCCGGACTCTAGCTTGAACGACTCGTGCCTGGACACGAGCGATATTATTCCATCCCTTATCTCGTCTTCAATAGCATAGCCTGAGAGAATCTTATCAGCAAACTCAGCCGCCTTCTTTCCATGAACATCCCTTCCTTCCTCATCGTACGAACCTTTTCTGCAGTCATGGAGCAGAAGAGCGTACGATACCCTTTTTGCTGTCTCGACAGAGTTCCTGCTGAACCCGTTCCTTCCAAGCGAGACAACGACTCCGTTCACAAAGCTTCTTGCGTCGTGGTCGAACATGTGAGCAGGATTCTTCACTGCATATTCCCATCTGGAGTTCTGGTCCTCTATAACCTTCCTGCTGATCTCGCTTGCCTTATCAAAGAACTCCGGGTCGATTGATTCTATCTCACCGGACATGTAGACAGGAATCTCCTTCTTTGCTTTTTTTCCTGCGGCGCTGAAGAATATGGGAAACCCGTTCGGCCTCCCGTTTTGAAGGTAAGCAGAATCTCCCATGTTTCCACATATTATAATTTAACCCTAATGAACGAGTTAAAAGTAAGATTTATATATATGAAACTCAAAATAATGCTTGTGTCTTGGGATAATTATTTAAATACATGTAACATATTTGAATGGTCATTTTACCTGCCCTTCGGCTGCGGGCATCTGTTAAACACTCACCCCGGGTGATATCATAAAGGATATAGACATCACAAAACACGAGCTTGTTCCGAAACACGAACTTCTCTCAAAGGAGGAGAAGGAGAAGCTTCTTGAAAGACTCGGAGTCACTGAAAAACATCTCCCTAAGATATTTCTTAACGACCCGGCGATAAGGCATCTGGATGCAAAGAAGGGCGATATCATAAAGATAACAAGAAACTCCCCGACAGCCGGGGAATCTGTATACTACAGGGTTGTTGTGGAATAGCTGCAGGTGAAGAATGGGGTTCAAATCCGTATTCAGGGCAATAGAAAGAGAAAGAGGATGGGTTGACTTCCAGATCAACTCGTTCAACCAGTTCGTGGATTACGGGCTTCAGAACATTATAAACGAAATAGAGACCATAGAGATGAATCCGGAGATAGGCGACTACCGCCTGAAGTTCGGAAAGGTGAGCATCGGGAAGCCCATAATAAAGGAAGCGGACGGTTCTACGAGGCAGATATTTCCCAATGAGGCAAGAATAAGAAACCTCACCTATGCGGCCCCTATCTATATTGAGGCAACTTCTATACAGAACGGAGTCGAGGAGAAGACCGAGAACGTTCACATAGGAAACCTTCCTGTGATGGTAGGTTCATCAATATGCTCCACGTACGGCCTCTCAAAAAAGGAACTCATAGAGAAAGGCGAAGACCCGGACGACCCGGGAGGGTATTTCATAGTGAACGGAACCGAGAGGGTTCTTGTTCTCGTTGAGGAGATTGCATCTAATAAACCGATATTCGAGAAGCAGGAGGACGGCAGCATAAGCGTGAGGCTGAACTCAGAGAGATCAGGATTCAAGCAGAGGCATGTGTTCGAGAGAAAACCGGACGGAGAGATTACGATATCCTTTGCGAACATCAAGAAGCTCTCCGTGATAACGATAATGAAGGCCCTCGGCCTTGAGACTGACAAGGAGATATGCGACAGGATTTCACAGAATCCCAGAATACTGAACGAACTCTACATAAACCTCTACCAGTCCACTGTGCTGACAGCTGAAGAAGCGATAGAGAACATAGGAAAGAAGCTCAGGCTTTCCGAAGACTACAGGACAGAAAGGGTGAACCAGATTCTTGACAAATACCTTCTTCCTCACATAGGACAGGAGACGAGCGACAGGAGGGAAAAGGCGGATATGATAGCGAAAATCGTCAGGAACATTATAAAACTCTCGCTCGGAATGATACCAGAGGACGACATAGACCATTACGGAAACAAGCGACTCCTGATGTCGGGGGAGCTTCTCGGACAGCTTTTCAGGTCCATACTGCTTGGAAGATGGGGTCTCATAGCGAAAATGAACTACAATTACCAGAAGATAGTGAAGAGGGGAAAGACGCCCTCAATCCAGGGCATAATAGAGGCGAATGCAGTCACAAAGCAGATAGTCTCGAGCCTTGCGACAGGGAACTGGATAGGAGGGAGGTCAGGGGTCTCGCAGAGGCTTGACAGGTCGTCTTACATAAAGACCGTCTCCCACTTAAGGTCGATAGTTTCTCCGCTGACATCGACGCAGGAGCATTTCAAGGCAAGGCAGATACACCCCACGGAGTGGGGAAGGCTCTGCCCGGCGGAGACGCCCGAGGGGTCAAGCATAGGTCTCAGAAAGCATCTCTCAATGATGGTTGAGATAACAACAGGCCTCAGCCCGGCCGAGAACGCCAAGATAGAGTCCATGATAAGCAAGGGATAGAATGAACGGGAAAAGAACCAGAAAGGAAGTTCAGAAACCGCGGGAAGCGAGCGTCTACCTGAACGGAAAGCTCGTGGCCCGCATAAAGGAGCCTGAGAAGTTTGTGGAGGCAATTAGAAAGAAGAGAAGAAATAATCTCATATCACACGAGGTCAATATCGCATACTTCCCGGAATTTGAGGATGTTGTGATAAACACAGTGCACGGAAGGGCCAGAAGGCCCCTTGTCATCGTTGAGAACGGAAAGTCGAAATTCACCCAGGAACTCAAGGACAAGCTTGCTTCAGGAAAGATAAACTGGAACTATCTGATACAGCAGGGCATCGTGGAGTATCTTGACGCAGAGGAGGAAGAGAACGCTTACATAGCCCTCAGGGAGGAGGACATCACAAAAGACCACACCCATGTCGAGCTTGACCCTGTAGTGATTCTCGGAATATCCGCGTCCCTCATACCTTACATGGAATACAACAGGGGAGACAGGATAAACTACGGGGCCAAGATGGTGGGTCAGGCGATAGGAATTCCCATGAAGAATTTCCTTGCGCGGACGGACACCAAATACAACGCCATGGTTTATCCCCAGCTCCCTCTCATACAGGCGGACATAAGCACGATAATGGACGAGTATCCGGGAGGCCAGAACATCGTTATTGCAGTGATGTGCTACGACGGCTACAATATGAACGATGCCATAGTTCTCAACAAGTCCTCTGTGGACAGGGGCCTGTTCAGGTCATACTACTTCAGGACATACGAAACCGTGAAGAAGAAATACTGGGGAGGACAGGAGGACGAGATAGCGATACCCGAGCCGGGAATAAGGGGCCACAGGGGGGAGGATGCCTACAGGGAGCTTGCTGAGGACGGCATAATAAACCCCGAGACTCCAGTGAGTTCGGACTCTGTTCTTGTCGGAAAGACATCGCCTCTAAGATTCCTTTCGGGAGAGGACTTTGCAACGGGAATAGAGAACAAGAGAGAGACTTCCATGACTGTCAGATACGGAGAGTCGGGAATAGTGGACGAGGTCTTCATAACAGAAACCACCGACGCCTACCAGCTCCTGAAGATAAGGATAAGGGACCAGAGGATACCCGAGATAGGGGACAAGCTTGCATCCCGCCACGGCCAGAAGGGAATAATAAGCCTTCTCGTTCCACAGGAGGACATGCCCTTCACATCCGACGGCGTGATACCGGACCTGATATTCAATCCGCACGCCATACCCTCGAGGATGACAGTGGGCCAGCTTCTTGAACTCCTTGCAGGAAAGGCTCGCGCGCTTTCCGGAAAGGACATTGATGCGTCCGCTTTCAATCACATGAAGGAACCTGAAATAAGGAAGCTGATGAAGAGTCTCGGTTTCCGAGACGACGGGAAGCAAACGCTCTATGACGGCAGGACAGGAAAGAAATACGAGGTTATGATTTTCACAGGACTCTCCTACTACATGAAGCTTGACCACATGGTCGCTGACAAGATACACGCAAGGTCAAGGGGGCCTGTTACCCTCCTCACGAGGCAGCCGACAGAGGGGCGCGCGAAGAGGGGAGGCCTGCGTCTTGGAGAGATGGAGCAGCAATGCCTTGTTGGTCATGGCGCAGCCCTCGTTCTCAAGGAGAGGTTCGATTCGGACAAGACGATGATACCGATATGCAAGAAGTGCGGGATGATGGCGATACACGACGTGGTCAAGAACAAGAGCACATGCGCTCACTGCAAGTCTACAGAGGTCGCATGGGTTGAGACTGCTTATGCATTCAAACTCACGCTTGACGAGATGATGTCAATGGGAGTGATGACAAACCTTGAAGTGGAGGAAGTGTAGCATGTACAGGATAAAAAGCATACTGTTCGGGATACTCTCGCCTGATGTGGTCAGGTCTATAGCGAGGGTCAGGGTCGTGACATCAGACCTCTACGATGCCGACGGCTATCCCGTGGAAGGCGGAGTGATGGACCCGAGGATGGGAGTGATAGACCCCGGTCTCTACTGCAGGACATGCGGCGGGGGAATAGGGGAATGTACTGGCCACTTCGGATACCTCGAGCTTGCAAAACCGGTTGTTCACGTTCTCTATACCAAGACAATCTATCAGCTTCTTAAGATGACGTGCCGGAAATGCAGCAGGATAATGATAGTCACGGAGGAGAAGGACGAGAAGTCAAAGAAGAGGATGAAGAAGTCGCTCGAGAAGAGCATAACCATCCCGTCGAAGTGCCCGCACTGCGGAGCAGACCAGAAGAAGATAACGTTCGTGAAGCCCTATGTTTATTATGAGGACAAGAAGGAACTCGACCCCATAGAGATAAGGGAGAGGTTCGAGAAGATACCGGATTCAGACCTGAAGAAGGTGAAGTTCCGGGGAGGAAGGCCGGAATGGCTGCTCATCACGCTCTTCCCCATACCGCCTGTGACAATGAGGCCGAGCATAACGCTTGAGAGCGGAGAGAGATCGGAGGACGACCTCACCCATAAGCTTGTTGATATAGTCAGGATAAACCAGAGCCTGAAGGAGAACATAGACATAGGCGCTCCGGATTTCATAATAAGCGACCTCTGGGAGCTTGTGCAGTACCACATCTCCACATACTTCGACAATGAGCTCACAGGCGTCCCACTGGCGAGGCACAGGTCTGGAAGGCCTCTCAAAGGCCTTGTCCAGAGGCTGAAGGCGAAAGAGGGAAGGATAAGGGGAAACCTCCTCGGAAAGAGGGTGAATTTCTCTGCAAGAACTGTGATATCCCCTGACCCGAGGCTCTCCATAAACGAGGTCGGGGTTCCGGAGAGTGTTGCGAAGGAACTCACGATTCCGGAGTATGTCACTGAGATGAACAGGAAATACATAAAATCCCTGTTTGACAACGACCTTGTGAACTATGTCGTGAGGCCGGACGGCAGGAGGATAAAGGTCACTCCCGACAACAAGAAGGACATAGTGGCCAACATAGGCCCGGGCTGGCAGGTGGAGAGGCAGCTGAGGGATGGAGACGTAACTATATTCAACAGGCAACCCTCCCTTCACAGGATATCCATAATGGGGCATTATGCGAAAGTCATGCCCCACAAGACGTTCAGGCTCAATCCAAGCGTATGTCCTCCCTACAACGCGGATTTTGACGGAGACGAGATGAACCTGCATGTCATGCAGACCGAGGAGGCAAGGGTTGAGGCGAAGATGCTGATGGACGTGAAGAACAACCTAATATCACCCAAGTTCGGAGGTCCTATCATAGGACTCGACCTTGACCAGATATCAGGCATCTACCTCCTGACAGGAGACGATGTCTCCTTCTCGAGAGAGGAGGCTGCCCAGCTTCTTGCAGATGCGTCGATAGATATAGAACTTCCGCAGAAGGAGAGGTTCACAGGAAAGGAGATATTCAGCCTTCTTCTCCCCAAGGCAGTCAACCTCGAGTTCAGGGCAAACTGCTGCAAGTGCGACGAGAAAGGCCCTCATGAGTGCCCAAACGATGGCTGGGTCAGGATAAGGAACGGAGAGGTTGTGTCAGGAAGGATTGACACGAAGGCTGTGGGGGCGTTCAAGGGAAAGCTTCTCGTCAGGCTGCGAAGGGAGCTGGACAACGAAACACTGAAGGATCTCATTGACCAGTACGGAAGGCTTGGTGTGGCTTATCTCATGAGAAGGGGCTTCTCCATAGGCCTCTCAGACCTCGACCTTCCGGAAGGAATACACAAGGACATCCAGAAGATGATAAAGAAGGCGGAAGAGGATTCCAACAGCCTTATCGAGCAGTACAATGAGGGAACCCTGAACATACTTCCCGGAATGACGAAGAAGGAGTCTCTTGAGGCGCAGATACTAAACACACTTGCGTCTGCAGTGAGCGGAGTGAGCGATATAGTTTCCGAGAACATAAAGTATTCCGATATAATAGTGATGTTCGAGTCCGGAGCGAAAGGGTCGCTCATAAACACCACGCAGATGACAGCTGTGGTCGGGCAGGAGACAGTGCTCGGAAAGAGGATAATGGGAGGATATCTCGGAAGAACCCTTCCTCACTTCACCAGAAACGACCTTTCCCCAATGTCTCACGGTTTCGTCTCAAGGGGATTCAAGGAAGGCCTCACGCCTTTCGAGGTGTTCTGGAACATAATGAACGGCCGGGAAGGTCTTATGGACAAGTCCCTGAGAACGAGAAAGTCAGGATACATGCAGAGAAGGCTCGTTAACGCTCTTCAGGACCTCAAGGTGTTTGAGGACAGAAGCGTCAGGAATGCCTACAACCAGATAGTGCAATTCACTGCAGGAGAGGACGGGGTGGACCCCACAAAGTCGGACTGGGGAGAGATAAGATGGAAGGAGTACATGGGTGATTGATATGACAGGACTGCCTCCAAAAATAGTCAGGGAGATAGAGGAATACGCTGAAAGGAAGAAGCTCAGCGAACAGAAGAGACAGAAGATTATGGAGACAGCAAGGGAACTCTATTCAAAATCCCTTTATGATGCAGAGGAGCCTGTCGGCGTGGTGGCTGCCCAGTCTCTCTCGGAACCCGCGACTCAGATGACCATGCGTACCTACCACTTTGCAGGAACCGCTGGTATCCAGGTCACACTCGGCCTTCCGCGGCTTCTTGAGATATTCGATGCCAGGAAGGAGCCGAAGACCCCGACAATGACGATAAGGCTGGAGAAGGACTATCAGGATATAGAGAAGGTCAGGAAGATAGCTGAACAGATAAGGGAGGTCAAGGCAAAGGATGCAATCCTCTCAACAGTGGTTGACCTCACAGACCTCTTCATAAGATGCAGGCTGAACTTCGAGAAACTCGAAGAGCTTGGCATACCGAGAGAGAAGGCGCACAAGATTATAAAACTGAGGAACGTTGAAACCTCTCTCGAGGGGGACGAGCTTGTAGTGAAACCCAAAAACGCTGACCTCAAGACCATACACAAGTTCAAGTATTCGGTTCTTGAGAGCCACATAAAGGGAATAAAGGGCATATCGCAGGTCGTGGTCACTAAGGAGGGCGACGAGTGGATAATAACCACTCTCGGCTCGAACCTCGCGAAGGTGTTTGCAATAGAGGGGGTTGATTACACAAGGACAGTGAGCAACAACATATTCGAAATATACGACGTTCTCGGAGTTGAGGCAGCGAGAAACGCCATCATGAACCAGTCGAAATACACTATAGAGGAACAGGGTCTCGGAATAGACATACGCTACATTATGCTTCTTGCGGACCTGATGACCGTGGACGGTGAGATAAAGGCTATAGGAAGATACGGAATATCCGGGCAGAAGGCTTCGGTTCTTGTCAGGGCGTCTTTCGAGGAGACCAAGAAACACCTTGTCGGGGCCTCCGTAAGGGGCGAGAAGGATGAGCTGAGGGGTACGATAGAGAACATAATGATGAATCAGGTCGCTCCTATAGGGACGGGGGCGTTCGAACTTGTCGGAAGGATACCGGAGCTTGCGGGCCAGAAGGCTTCCGGAGAGAAGAAGACGAAGAAGAAGGCCGGAACAGCCTCAGCCGCAAAGAAGGGGAAAACAAAGACCAAATCAGAGAGCGGTAAGAAGGCAGGAGAAAACAAGAAATAAATATCTTGATGATATAAGATAATCAGATACGATGTCATACAAAAGCTTGGAAAGACATCATACCGCCAATATAGCAAGGCTTGTAGAGAAGTTCGGAGAGGTGTTAGAGGAAGGCGAGATAAGGGATATATATTATAATGAAGTTGCCAACCTGTTTAAGGACTCCAGAATCACGGATTACGTTCCCATTCTCTCATTCAGAAAGGCTCATGAAAGAATTCTGGAATATCGCGGCAGACGGATGCAAGAACAGTGACTGCATGGACGAATAATCTCTAAACCAAAGCCATGGAGTTGTGATCGTATAACGCTCACACCATGTCCTCGGCTATCTCCCTTATCCATTCCGGTTTTGTCATGCCCCTTTCTGTAATGAGGCCTGTCACGAATTTCGATGGCGTGACATCAAACGCAGGATTTATTATTTTCACTCCCGGGAACTTCTTCGGGTCCGCAACCTCTGACGGATCCCTGTTCTCTATCGGTTCTTTCTTTCCATGCACTGTGTCCGGGTCGAATTTGTACGTCCCGCCGGCAACGTAGAAAGGGACTCCGAACTCCTTCGCCATCACCGCGATCGGAAACGTTCCGATCTTGTTCACTATCGAGCCGTCCGCAAGGATTGCGTCCACTCCCACAAGGACTTTCGTAACCTCCTTCATCACATACCCTATAGCGGCGTCCACGCAGAGCGTGACCTCTATCCCGGCATTCATCAGGTCTTTGACAGTCATCAATCCCTGATACATCGGCCTGGTCTCTGTCACTATCGCCCTGAATCTCTTTCCCTTCCTCTTAGCCTCGATAAGAATTCCGGTTACATTGTCTGAGTGGCAGTGCGTGAGTATGACGTCGCCGTCCTCTATCATCTCCGACCCTATCTCGGATATCTCCTTTATGAAATCCCTTATCTGGTGAATGTAATTCTTGCACACCTGGACTGTGTACTCCTTTATGCTTCCAAAATCTTCATGCAGGGATGCCTTCATTATGACGTA
This sequence comes from Candidatus Aenigmatarchaeota archaeon, assembly GCA_015520105.1. Lineage (GTDB taxonomy): Archaea > Aenigmatarchaeota > Aenigmatarchaeia > QMZP01 > QMZP01 > WAQT01. The sequence continues at coordinate 23,781 of WAQT01000033.1, read as the reverse complement.
TTTCAGGGCATTCCTCAGCGCGGGCTCCGTGACCCTCACTTTAGATATTCTCTCTGCAAGGTCCCTCAGCTGGTTTATGAACTCTCCCTTGTTCTTCGCCCTGCTTTTTGATGCGGCTATCCTCAGGCACTCCACTCCCGCAGCAGAGACATCGGTGGAGCCCTGAACCTTGAGGTTCTTTATGTCCCTGACAATCCTCTCTATCTCCGGAATCATGGTCATATAATCTTATTCTCAAAGGCGGAATTTATTAGTTGGCCCTGAGGCGGGCGCTGTGGTTACAAATGCAAAAGCAGCTCCTTGGGGTTTTTCTTTATCTTTCTGACCACGTTGGCGGGGCCTATTATCGTCACTCCCCTCTTTCTTCCTATTATCCTCTCTATAAGCGCGCCCTTTATCTTCGAGAGGTTCCCTTTTCCGCTCTCTGCTCCCAGGTCTATGGAGCCGAACTCTATTCCCGAGAAGTCCTCGGAGACGTTCCTCATGGTCTCGGCTATTATCTGCGCCTCCTCCTTGGCATTGAGCTTGGCATCCACCATTATTATCGTGTTGTGTTTCAGGTCCCTTATTATGCCGTTGAACTTCTGCTCCTTGAGCTTCTCGTACGGCACGAACTTTATCCTAAGGTTCTTCTCCTTCATAGTTCCCTCAGCAGAGCTTTATACAATTCCTTTATGTTCTCTCCTGTCTTCGCGCTTATGCCGACTATCTTGTACTTCGGGAATGCGTTCCTTATCAGCGCAAGGTTGGAGTTTTTCAGGTCTATCTTGTTCCCGACGATTATGACTGGTATGTCCCTTGCATCCAGGTTTCCTAGAATGGTTATGTTAACCTGATTGACCGGGTCCTTGGTGGAGTCTAGCACGACAAGCACGAGGTCCATCTTGTCCAGCCACTTTATGGCCTCTATCACGCCCTTTGTCGCTTCTCTCGCTCTCTCCTTTGCCTCTTTCTTCTTGAGGCCGGCCTTTACGAAGTCCTCGAAGTCTATCTTCGTCGCTATTCCGGGAGTGTCCACGAGGTTGAACGTGAGCTTCTTTCCGTCCTCCTCTATGGTCACGCTCTCCTTCATCTGTATCTCCCTGGTCTCATGGGGAACGACGGAAGCGACTCCAAGCTCCTCCCCGAGCCAGTCCATGCATATCCTGTTCGCGAGCGTGGTCTTCCCTGAGTTCACAGGGCCGTAGAGGCCTATCTTTATCTCCTTCCTCTTCCTGAACAGGGAGCGTATCAAAGAACCTATCCTGTTCTTCATCACCCTGAAATGCCTCACTACCATCAGAAACCCTCTTGAAACGGTTTTAGTATATTGTGAAGGCTGTATTTATAAATCTCCCGCAGTGCGATTCCGGAGAGATATACACTTAAAAGTTTAATGCCACTATTTATGAGGTGATTTCATGAGAAAGAGCATATACGAAGACCCGGACGTTGGAAGCGCCTACACTTCCGACAGGGTGCTTTTTGTCGGCACCCGGGAGGATTACGAGAGCTTAAAGGACATACTGCCGGGAACCGGGACTGTCCACTGCAGGAGCGTTTACGGTTTCTGGGAGAAGTTCTTCGGGACAACCGACTATTCAAGGCTTGAGTCTGCGGAATCCGTGGGCACGCTTGTCCTGTCGAGGAAAAGGAGCGTCCCGGCCAGGATGATAACCACAGGAAAGCTTGAGTGCTGCCATAATGTGCATGACGTCTCGGAGATGCTGTCCCGGATAGCCGATGAATGGGGCATTCCCATAGAGTATGTAGAAACAAAGGATGAATCAATACTGCCTTCCGATGTAGACTATCGCTCCGGCAGGCTTTCCGCAGGAGACGCATCTCTCTCCTTTTGAGGGCCTTTCCTTCCTGTCGGCCCTCTCGCCCCTCACGTCTCCGTGAAGCTTCTCCTTTATTTTTTCTGCGCAGGGCACGCCCTCTATTCCTGTTGAGCAGAACGGCGCGCGCACAAACCCGCCTTTCGATATCTCCTTCTCAAGCTCCTCCCAGTTTGACGCCTTCCTCATGTTCCTCCTGAAGAACGCATCGGCCTCATTGACAAGGTTCGATGTGATGCTCTCTCCCTCTTTCTTAACCGTTTCAACCAGCTTCTCCAGAGAAACCTTCTTTTTTTCTCCGCTATCCCTCCTGACCAGCGTGGCGAATCCTCCTTCAGCCTCCTTCGGGCCTATCTCCAAGCGTATCGGGACTCCCTTCATCTCCCACTGGTTGAACTTCCAGCCCGGTGTGTTCTCGGAGTCGTCAAGGAGAACCCTCACATCCTTCTCAAGAAGGAGTTCCATGACCTTCCTGCAAGCCTTCATAACCTCCTTGCTTCTGTCGGAAGCTATAGGAACTATCACAACCTGCACGGGAGCTATGGAGAACGGGAACCTCAAACCCCGGTCGTCTCCGTGCAGCGCTATCACCGAAGCGAATATCCTGGAGACAGCGGGGCCGTAGCAGGTCTGCCACGCAAACCTTTCTTTTCCCTCCTTGTCCCTGAACTTCACTCCGAAGGGCTTGGAGAAGTTCTGGCCAAGAAGGTGCGTAGAAGGCTGCTGTATTATTCTTCCGTCCGGCATCAGGCTGTCAGCAGCGTAGGTATAAACAGCTCCTGCGAACTTGTCCCATTCCGGCCTCTTCATGAATATGAACGGCACTCCGAACTGCTGGTGCATCACCTTTTCGGTGGTGTCCATGTCCTCCCTGACCTGCGCCTCGGCCTCCTCGAGAGTCGCGAAAGCGTCGTGCGCCTCTATCCAGTGAAACTCCCTGGAGCGTATGAAAGGCCTCGTCGCCTTGGTTTCGTACCTCCACACCTGAGCCCTTTGATATAGTTTGAGGGGAAGATCCCTCCACGACCTTATCCATATAGAATACATGCTGTACATCGCAGTCTCTGAGGTCGGCCTAAGAGCAAGGCGCTTCTCCAGTTTTTTGTTTCCGGCATGCGTGACCCAGAACACCTCCGGGGTGAAACCCTCCACGTGCTCCGCCTCCTTCTCGAAGTTCTCCTCGGGTATAACCGCAGGGAACCAGACCGGGAGATGTCCTTTCCTTCTAAGCTCCTTCTCAAGGAGCCTGTACATCTCCTCCATCGCGAGGACTGACCACGGCCTGAACACCACGAATCCCTTGACGTTGTAGCGCAGGTCCGAAAGCTCGGCCTTCGCTATCACCTCCGAAAACCATTCCGAGAACTCGCTCTTGCTGTGGGAAATGCCTATGTCCTCTCTCTGCTCGCTCATGCCAGCACCGGTTATCTGTTGTCCGGCAGATATAAAAAACGTTACGTCTGCAGGCCTCTCTTGTGAGACTGCAATGAGCCCGGGAGGACTTGAGCCTTGTATCCCGTAAATTTGACAAAACAAAATAAAATGAACTTTCTTAATATGATTTTACCACAAAATACTCTTTAATTCGTTCAAGCAAAGAAGACATTGCCTCTGAGTCCAGAGGAGATATTACCATCTCAATATCACCCCGCTTACCCCCAATCACTATGATATGTATATCGTATTTCTTTCCTTTTATATGATAGTAATCCTCGAAGGGTTCGATATTCTCAAAATCCATGTCCAGATCGTTTCTAATAATCTCTAGATTTTTTTCATCCCATTTCTCCATATCATAGAGAAAACCTATGAGATATCGATGTACGCCATCCATCATCCTTACCCTGATTCTAACAGCACCACCCTTCTTAATCAGAGACTCTGCAACCATCTTTTCCATGTTTCAAATTGAAAACTTAAAACTTAAAAATTTGGGGGTGGGGATGACGAAACACCCCACCCCTGGGCATTACTTGTGAGGGATGTGCCTGTTCACAATCCTATCGAACCTGCCACCGCTCTGGACAAACTGCTCAAAATTGATGTGCGGATCTGGGTAACCTGGGTGTCCGGGATCGAAACGGAAACGATCAATCATATACCCATCACAAGATTCGTAAGAGTAGCCAGGGCCGTTGAGAGGACCGTTAATACGTTCAAATGGTTTTACAGGTACACTCATGGCTGACCTCCTTACAAAGATTTTTCAACAAAACAAGTGGGTATCCAGCCCGTACGGATTCGCATCACCCCTCTTTATAATATGGGTTTGGAGAGATTAATTAGACACGCTCCTGAATATCTCGTCTTCCATTTGCTGCAACCGTTTAACGAAACGTCCTAATTCCTCGAAAGGAAATTCACCTCTTCTGTGTCGAAATGTTTTATATAGATCCCGAATTCTTATGAAGTCCGTGGCATATTCCATGAGAATTTCGTCACTCTCCATAAGGAAAGGCACCTCTTCCACCCCTTGAGGTTCCTTTTGAGTCTGTGCAAGTCTAAAGTATACAAGGTCGCTGAAACACCACACAAGCCTTTCCAAAGCGTTTTCCATCTCGCACATAAAACCAATCTTCTCATAATTGTACCGCTCTTTTTGAATCTCTTGGTTCAATTCAAAATCAGCTTCCATTGATTTCATACAATCTTGCAACCGTGACACATACTCATCCCTTTCATAAGATATTTTTCCTTTTTGCAGAACTTCGTGTTTGTAGAAGACGTCTCCCGCTCTTATATTCCTCTCGAATTCCTTCTCGTCGATTACAACCACGAAAGGTCTCTTTTCCACAGTCTTGGATGATTTTCTTATTTCATCAAGTGTTTTTGCATTCTTATCTTTAACAATAACACATAGATCAATATCACTGAATTCGTCTGGTGTTCCATTTGCACATGAACCATAAACTATCAAAGCTGTTAATTTATCTCCAATTCTCTGTTTTAGCTCTTCCCTGAATTTTTCTATACTTCCTACATATTTCATAAACAAAATGTTAGACAGCAAAAATTAAAACCTTTCAATATAAGTTCATAAGGTCCCTTGTCTTGTGTAAAATATACCTTCTCGACGAGACATGCCTCGGAACCCTTGAAACCTATGAAAACCTGAATCTCACAATCGAAACTTCATCGCCTTCTTCCATCCTGTATATTTTTGCCTTCACGCTCCTTTCCTCTCTAATTAACCTCAAGTCCTCGAAGTAACTTCATGAGCCCGGGAGGACTCGAACCCCCAACCTCTCGGTCCGAAGCCGAGCGCTCTATTCCCGGAAAACCGGCACCGCCAAATACGCCGGCAGGCATCCGATTGAGCTACGGGCCCGATAGGATTATTAATTTCCTCAACTAATAAAAGTGCATGAGAGGCCTTGTTCTTCTTGTCATCGCGGATGTTCTTCTGAGCGCTGTTTCGGTGTCCGTGAAATTCGCGACTCCTGGGGCGTCTCCGTTTCTTCTCGCTCTGATAAGGACAGGCGCATCCTCCCTTCTCATACTTCTTGTTCTCTCTGCAAGGGGAAAGGAGAGCATTCTTTCCCACGGAAAGAGGGACTTCATCCTGCTCGCGCTTTCCGGATTCTTCGGGGTTGCGGTGGGAATGGGCTTCTTTATCAAGGCGATGGCCATGATGCCGGTGGGCGCCGCGATATTCCTCGTGTTCACATACTCGATGTTCACAGCAGTTCTCGCGCACGTCTTCCTGAAGGAAAATCTTCGTCCTGCCGGAGCGCTGTCCCTTGTTCTCGCTGTGTGCGGAGTCTATGTCATATATGGAGCCGGAACCGGCCTCGGTCCGAACGCGGCGCTGGGAAGCATGTTCGCGCTTCTCTCGGCCGCGGGATACTCGGTATTCGTTGTCTCCATGAGGCATTTTGAGAGAAATGGAAGGGATTTCTGGGATGTCGTGTTCTGGCCGCTAGCCCTTGGCTCATTAATGCTTGTTCCCTTCCTGCTCTATGAGGGCGCGAGCCTCTCTCCGGACGCCCGGACGCTTGCAGGAGTCTCCGGCGTGGTTCTCTTCACCTTCGGCGGCTATCTGTTCTATGCGAAGGGCCTGAAGTCAGTTTTCGCCGGAAGGGCCGCTATATTGGATACGCTTGTGGAGCCGGCTTCCTCAATCCTCCTCGCTTTTCTGATACTGGGAGAGAGCGTCCCTTCAGGGATATTCCTCGGCGGCGGTCTGATACTCCTCGCCAACATTATAGCAGAACTGAAGACTGGCGTCCCGAGAAAGAGGATAAGATAGCTACATAAACTCCTTGGCGTCCTTCTGCTTCTGCGTTATCTTCCTGTAATACTCCACCGCGGCCTTCTCGAGAGGAAGGTTCTTGTCGCTCTCCTTTGACTTCCTCTTTCTTATGCTCACGAAGAGGGGATGGTTCACCGCCTCGCCGACTATGAGAGCAGTCCCCACGCGCAGGGAGGATATCTGGTCCAGAACTGCCCTGTTCAGCCCCTCCGAAGACCTTCCTATGTGGTCGAGGTCGTAGGGGTTTGTTATCCTCAGGATTATGTGGGTGTTGCACTGGGAGAGGACAGTGGTGGAAAGCTGTATCGGCCTTTGCGAGACAAGACATAACGACGCTCCGAACTTCCTTCCCTCCCTCGCTATGGTCTGCATTATCCCCCTTGCGAGGGCCTCCTCTTTCTTCGATCCCTCGGGAATGTACTGGTGCGCCTCCTCGAGGACGAGGACGAAGGGCGGTATCATGCCATGCCTCCTCGCGTGAAAGAGCTTCGCTGCCAGATAGGAGACTATCATCTGCTTCTTCCTCAAACTCGTGGTCTCGGAGAGGTCTATCACAGAGAGCTTTCCCTGTTTCGCGACATCATCAAGAGAGGGGTAGTCCGCCGCGCCGAACACTCCTGTGTAGAGAAGGTCCTCAAGGCTGGATACCAGAACCTCCTTGGTCTTGGCCGGCATCTCGCTCGCCTCGACCTTCTCAATGAGGTCCTTCACTCCGTACCCCTTTCCGCCCATCCTCCTCATTATCTTCACCAGCTCCCTCACCTGAGCGTCAGACGGCTTTCCAAGGAAGCGGGTGAGTTCCCTTGGAGAGAGGTTGGAGAGGCCTATCTGAATCTCAGACACAGGGAACACGCTCGTCCTCTCCGAGAACTTCGGGTCGTCAGCGAATGATGTATACTCCCCGTGGGTGTCTATCACTATCACAGCAAGCTGTCCCTGTTCGGGTTTCCTAGAAAGAAGCTCCTCTATCATGACAGAAGTCAGGAACGATTTCCCGGCTCCGCTTATCGCGAGGATTGCGAGGTGCTTCTGGAGAAGCCGGGTCGCGTTCAGCTTCACGTCTATATCATGATGGCTCAGCTTTCCTATGTTTATGCCGTCCTTGTCGAGGCCGAAGAACTTCACGAGAACCTCTTCGGAGGGTTCGAACACGCCCTCTCCCGGAGAGGGAGGAACGAGGGAGTCCGCGAACCCGCCAGCACGATAGATGCCGAGTATGCTTGCCTCTGCGACCAAGTACTCCCAGTCATGCACAGGGAATATCTCCCTCATCTGCTTTCCCGAACTCTCGTATTCCTTGACAGACTCCGGCCTCGTGAAGTAGCGGTTGGTCTTTATCACGTCGTCCACCCGCGCTATCACCTTTCCCTGCTCTCCCTTCAGCTCCACGAACTGTCCCCTCTTAACGCTCCTTCCCTTGTCTATCACGAAGGAGAACTTCCTCGTGGAGGGCCCGTCCATCGTGGACACCACAACTCCCATCTTCATCAGAACACCGGATAAGAGTTGTTTTCAATTCTTATAAACGCTTGGGCCATGCCCACAGCGGGCCAGATGCATCGTCGCTCACAACGGAATGAATTTAAACCCTCTCGCGAACCATTCTCATGGTCAGGGAGATTCAGGAAGGGGAACGGACGCTCTTTGTGTGCGAGGAGTGCGGGTTCAGGTACGCCGAAAGGGAGTGGGCAGAGAAGTGCGAGAAGTGGTGCAGGGAGAAACACAGTTGCAACATCGAGATAACGAAGCACTCGCTCGGTCCGCAGTGAAATATCAGCCTGATAATAAGACAAAACATTTAATCCCCGGCGCTCATTCTCAACATGGCAGGCCATGTTTTCGTAACAGGCGAGGCGGCGATGCTCTCCGGGAGAACTCTTGTGGTCTCGGACCTCCATATAGGCATAGAGCATGAAGCGAGGGTCTCGGGAATAAACCTTCCCTCGCAGTCCGGGGAGATGCTGGCAAGGATAGAGAGGATAGCGAAAGACAACAACGTGAAGAGGATAATAATCCTTGGGGATGTAAAACACAGGGTTCCGGGAACGAGTTTCCAGGAGGAGAGGGAGATTCCCGAATTCTTCTCCGGACTCTCAAGCTATGATGTTGAGATAGTTCCGGGAAATCACGACCCGGGAATAGGGAGACTCGTTCCGGACAGCGTGTCTGTCAGGAACCCGAAAGGGTTTCTCGACGGAGAATATTTCTTCTGCCACGGTCACGCGAAGCCTGATATATCGTTCCTGAAAGCAAGGTATGTAGTGATGGGTCATACGCAACCGCTGATAGAGTTCAGCGACTCCCTCGGATACAGATGGACCGAGAGGGTGTGGTGCATTGCTCCGTTCAGCGAGAGGATGCTGAGGAAAGAATACGGTTCTTCAGGACCTTCGGAACTCGTGATAGTTCCGGCGTTTAATCGCTTCTCAGGCGGTTTTCCGCTCAACAGGAAAGAGAAGCCGGACAGAAAGAGGGAGTTCGCAAGCCCTCTCACAAAACTGTGCAACATGAAAAAGGCAAAAATATACCTCCTCGATGGCACGTTCCTCGGAGAACTCGGGAATCTCGGGAAATGACTATCAGTCCTTGAGCAGACGGATAAGCTTCATTATCTCGTCATAATGTTTCTTTATAATCTCCGGTCTTCTGAAATGCGAAGCGTATTCAGCGAGTTTGTCAATGACCTTTATCAGGTCCCTCTTGCTCGGATTCTCGAAATCCCCTCCGACCTCCTCGAATTTCGATTCCACAAGAAATTTAACATTCAGGTGTTTCAGCTCTTCAAACTCCTTTTCGGATTTGAACTCGTAGTATTCCTTCATGGTCTGAAGTATCTCATCATGCGCCTGCTTGAAACAATCTATAATTGCATCCCTCACCATTATGGGCGTGACCTTCTTGCTTGTGTCCACTCCGTAGATGCATTCTTTCATTGTTTATAATTTTCGCACTATATTAAAAAACGGATCGTCACGATTTCCAGAACCTTTTGGTCTTTGCATACTGTTTCTCCGCTTCGAGAACAAGCCTGAAAATATCATCTCCGGAAACAAGTCTGGAGAGTATGCGCGAAGCAGTTCTAACCCCCACCCCTCTTCCTGCGAGAGCGATTGCGGCATTCTTTCCGGATGACATCACAAGGCTTGCGCTGTCCGCCATCTGGTTGTGGTATTTACGCTCCTCAGCGCTGAGCTTCTTTCCGGCCTTTGCCTTTCTCGCAAGTTCCTGCGCCTCGAGGAGGTATCTGGCAGGCACGACCGCAACAAGCCTTGCGGAACAGAGCGGACAGCCTATCTCCTCCGGAAGCTCCCGGACGCTGCTTATGGTCGCGTAGTCGCAGCACTGCATGCACACGAGACCGACCTTGGTGTCGAGAATCCTTTTTTTGAAGGTCTGGAATATCTCCCTTTCAGGCCTCTCCGGAGCGACTATCTCGTATTTCTTCTGTATCCCAGACGTTCCCATAGGCGATATGCCCGGCCTCGCCTCTATCCTGATTCTTCCGGAACCAAGCCTTTCCGCGATTCTCTCGGACGCCTCCACGTCCAGCTTCTCCTGGAACACTTCGTTAAGGGCTTCCCTGTATGGAGGGGTGTTCCTGTAAACCTCTATTATCTTCCTTATATATCCCTTCCCGAACTCCGCATCCCTCGATATTATCCCGAACCTCTTCGCCACGTGTATGAACCTCCACGCGAAAAGCTCTGTGTCCGGAACAACGTCCTCCAGGACGCTTTTGATGTCCTTTGCCCTGAGGTTTCGGAACGCCTCCTCCACGCTCTTCCAGTCAGACATGTGCTGAAGCTTCATCATTATCCTGCAGGGGTCTGTCTGAAGGCCCACGGAACCAACCCTTCTCATAACCACTGCGGAAAGAACCCTTCCTATGGTATCGTTCACAAGCGAACCCCAGCAGGTGTGGATGACAACCCATGACTCGTCGCCGTCGCTGTAGTATTCAAGAAGAACGTTCCTGTCGTCAGGAACGAAACCCCATTCCATCTGCCTCCTGACCAGACCAACCATCTTTTCCGCAACATCCCTTGAAACAGGAAGCTCTTTCATAAGCTCCCTCACAGCGTCCTTTCTTTTCTTCTTCGCAAGCATTCCCTTTATCCTTCTTCTCATCCTGCCGACCTCCTGAGCGACCTCGAAGGGAACGGGTATGAGCTCTCCCTCCCATGCAGGTATCGCCGCCTCTATGCCGCTGAGAGGCTCCACAAGAACCTTGTCCCTGCGGACATCAAGTATCCTCCATGCCTGGCCCTTCACTATAAACGACGTGCCGGGATTCCCGTGCAGGGCTATGAATTCCGCATCGAGGGTTCCGACCGGCCTGTCAGATACAACATCGTGCACCCTGTACGTTTTTGTGTCGGGTATGGTAGAAAGGTTGCCGTAATAATGGAGGAACGTCCTTCTCCTTCTCCGGAGCGCCGGCTCCTTGTCGAACTTGGAATCCGTCCATATAAGGCCGAGCTTCTGGAGAATCCTGCCGACCTCCATGAACTCCTCAAAGGAGAGGTTCCTGTATGGATGCGCTCTCTTCACTATGGAGAAGGCCTTCTTCGCCGGTATCCTGTACTCGTCAAGACTCAGCCCGAGAATCTGGTGGCCGAGAACATCGAGCGCTCCGTTGTAGGGCTTCGTCGGCTCGGTCCATCCCTTTTCAGCAAGGGACGCGATAGCAGCGGACTCGAAGCAGTCGTCCGGGTCGGAAGCGATTATCACGCCCTCTGAAACCCTCTCAAGAGAGTGGCCTGACCTGCCTATCCTCTGAAGAAGCTTGGAGACCTGCCTCGGAGACATGTACTGTATCACAAGGTCTATCGAGCCTATGTCTATTCCCAACTCAAGGCTTGATGTGCACACCAGGGCCTTTATCCTTCCTTCCCTGAAGTCCTTCTCTGCATCAGTCCTGACCTCCTTGGACAGGGAGGAATGGTGCGTCTCAATCCAAAGGCCTTTGTCGAGAGACTTGAGCCTTGAAGAGAGAATCTCTGAAAACTCCCTGGTGTTGGTGAACACAAGAACCGAGTTCCTCTCCCTTATAAGGTCCCTTATCCTTCTCAGCCTCGCTGCCACCTCCATGCTCACCGAAAGCTTGTCAGATGAGAGGGAATCCTCCTTCCCCGGTCTTGGCGACTCCACCCTTATCTTCCTGCTCTTGAGAGAGGAGACATTCACTATCCTGTGCCTCTTCCTGTCTATCGAAAAGAACTTCACAATCTCCTCAGGAGTCCCGACAGTGGCTGACATGCAGAGAATCTGGAAATCCTTTCCCGTAACCTCCCTGAGCCTTTCAAGCCCGACGGTGAGCTGGAGGCCTCTCTTGCTCGGGACAAGCTCGTGCACCTCGTCTATCGCGACGTATCTTACGCCCTTCAGGGCCTTTCTCATCTGGCTTCCTGTCAGCATTGCCTGAAGCGTCTCCGGGGTGGATATCAGCATGTCAGGGGGCTTCCTTGCCTGCTTCGCCCTTTCGGACTGCGTGGTGTCTCCGTGCCTCACTCCGACAGAGAATCCCAGCCTCTCTGACCACCACTCTATCCTTTTCAGAAGGTCCCTGTTGAGGCTCCTCAGAGGAGTTATATAAAGGATGGACACGGGCTCGGGCTTCTCCCTGACCCACATGTCAAAGACAGGAAGCATCGCGGCCTCTGTTTTTCCCGAACCTGTCTCGGATATGGTCAGAATGTTGTGGCCCCTGAGAATCTCGGGTATGACGCCCTCCTGTATAGGCGTGGGTTTCGAGAACCTTTCGGCTACCGCTTTCCTTAACTCTCCTTCCAGCAGGTCAAAGACGTTCCGAGTCATAAGCATGCCAGAGTTGGGGGTGAAATATATAGGCATGCGGCATAAATATTTATATGCGCTCGTTTATTGCAGCATTGCTGACGCTCTCTCTGGTGGTTCTTTCCTCTTCGTTTGCATCAGGGATGGTATATCTTAATGTGACCACCAAGAACTACTCCGTGTATTATCCATTGGATGCGGTGGTCAGGATATTCCATGACGAGAACATAACATCGGGTTCGAAGCTTGTTGTATATATCGATGGAAAAAAGGAAGCCGCGAAAGCTCTTGACTACATGGTTCAGAACCAGAGTTATGAACCGAAGACTCATGCATTCTCCTACAACCTCACAGCCTCAGGAACCATTGAGTGGGAGGAACATCCTGTTCAAACCTTCTCCTACAGAATAGTTGCATACGGATTCTGCGGAGGCTCTTCGAGCCCTTCACAGGTCTGCGTGGAATATTCCACTCAGCCCGGGCTTTGCGACTCCGCGAACGGCTGCCCATACGAAATCCAGTCCCAGTTGTATGAGTCGAGCGTCTCTGCTTCCGACGGTCTTCTTTTTATAAAAGACGCGACCTCTCTCATATCCCCGCCTCCTGATGCAATAACTACTAAATGGTCAGTCGATATTCTCGGGAACAGCGATGTTGAGGGGACTATGCGTCCTGCATGCGGCGGGGAGAGCTATATGGGCACTCCGCTTGACAGAAACGGCTGGTACGGGTCTCTTGGAAGGATTATAAACAAGAGCCGGTGCACACAGGCAGGCACAGGGGCGACGTGCCTTGTGGACCCGTTTGATGAGGAAAGCGTCTCTAAGGGATATTCAAGATACGGAGGTCCTTTGGGCGGCCCGAACGGAGAAGTGAATTCAGGCGGTGTCTATATTGTGGGCAGGGAAAACGGAGAGTATATATATCAGAGTATAGGAGGAGATGCGCTTAATGACGAAATAAGTTCTGTGGACGGAAAGAACGGAATAATAAACTTCCGTTATTTCGACTTTGACAATACGTACGTGATATTCGCGCTTCCTCCCAACGGCAGCGAACACGAATCCAGCACCCATTTCTGCGCGTACACCAGCAAATCTGTTCATAAAGAGAATCAGTGGTCCTCGAGCGGAGGAGAGACGCACGCCAGCATAAAATTCGGGGAGAAATATACAAGAAAACTGTCAACGGATGATTTCGAGTCGCTTGCTCCGGCTTGCCCTTCCGGCGATATATGCAATATAACTCTCCTGAACATGGGAGTGGAGAAGACCAGCGACCCTGACGGAGTGGTCAGCCTTTCGTTCGATGCGCAAGGCATGGCGGTCGAGGCTGTGGTTACGGAACTCATTTTCAACTCATTCATGGAGGATGAAGTCAATCTTGCTGACATGAACATACCTCTCTCCTATCTAGACCCCAATGAGAGCCATGTGCTCAGGGTGGAGCTTCTTGGCCCCTCAGGCGTCGTCCTGAACTTCACAGAATCCGGGTTTCGCGTATGCAAGGACAGGGATAAAGACGGATATTGCGAGGAGTCTGGAACATGCAGCGACCTTGACCCAGAGCAGCATCCCGGGAAACAAGAGTTGTGCAACGGCAGGGATGACGACTGCGACGGGGAGATAGACGAGGATTTCAAAGACCGAGAGAACCGCATTTCCGGAAAGATTCCCGGAATTCTTGGGGAAGGCTGCTTCTCGTTCACAAACTCAAAGGGATGGAAGAACGCGTGCAGCGGTACATGGGTGTGCTCAAAGGATGGACTGAATGTCACATGCTCTTCCGGAGTGTATCCGGGAGAACTGAAGGAGATATGCGGCAATCATATAGATGATGATTGCGATGGCGACTGGGATGAGAACTATCCCGGAGACGAATGCGTAAAAGAACCTCCTCCGGGGAAGTTCTGCAGAAACGGAGATAACAGGCCATGCGGCCCTGGAAACAGGACAGGAATATGCAGGCAGGGCTATTCGGTATGCGTAAATGGCACATGGGGAGAATGCAAAAACGCAGTTTATCCGCGAGAAGAGGTGTGCAACGGGAAGGATGACGACTGCGACGGTGTTGTAGACAATATAGGAGGCGGAGAATCCGTCGAGGAGACAGGATGCGCATGTTACAATGGTGCTGGCGCTTCATCAGAGGTATGCAATGAAATAGACGATGACTGCAACGGAAAGATTGACGACGGGATATCGTGTTGCAGCAGCGGAGACACGAGATACTGCGGAACCGATGTGGGGGTGTGCAGAAAGGGCGTTCAGAGGTGCGTGGAAGGAAGATGGTCCGAATGCAAAGGCGGAATTGAGCCTGTAAAGGAGATATGCTACGACAAGCTTGACAATGACTGCGACGGCCAGGCAGACGAGGAGGATGAATGCAACCCGTCAATAACCTGCAGCAACGGAATGCTTGACCTCAACGAGAACGGAATTGATTGCGGACCGGAGTGCCCTGTGAGTTGCGAGCCTGATATAACGGGATGGGTTCTCATATCTTTCGGTGTGCTGTTCCTCTTGTCTGCATTCGTCTTGTTAAGGATAAAAGGCGTTGTAAAATAACCGGATTACATCTATCTGTGGGCGAAGAAAATCACAACGCCGTCCCTTGTTCTTCTGTCCACCCTTCCGAAACCTATCCTTTCCATCTGTATTATCTTTCCGATAGAAAGCTTCTTCATGAGCGGCTCGCCGAAACCTTTCAGTTTCCCTTCCGGTTTCACAATCTCAACATCGACAGCGCTCTCTGCCGGCACCCACTGTATTATCTGAGCATGCTCCGGCTCTCCCTTGTCCGGCTCAAATCTTTTCTTGAGAGTTCCTGCAGAGATTCCCTTGAGCCTCACTTCCTTCCCTTCAAACTCTCTGAAATCGTCCCCTGAAACAAGTACGTGCGTGCCGAGCCTTATCTCCCTCGTGTCTATCCTTTCCGGATGGTTCCTGAGCCTCACGCTCCTGCCCGCGAGGCCTGTCTTCCTTATGTCTATCCTGACAGGATTCATGACCACCATGCACCTGTCCGCTATGCGGTCTATCGCCTTCCTGTTGTAGGATTCGAATATCTCCCAGTCGAGGCGTATATCGGTCTTCGTCAGGCTGCAGTGTTCCGCGTATTTCCTGAAAGCCTCGGCCACGAACCCCCTTCTCATCAGCGCCCTGACAGTGTGAAGCCTCGGGTCGTCCCAGCCGGAATAAAGGCCTTTCCGTATCCCCTCCTTTATATCCCTCGTGTGGAGCTTCTCTCCCGGCAGGTATATCATTCCGAAGTTCACGGCCTCTGGGGCTTTCCAGCCGAACGCCTCGTAAATCCTTCTCTGAATCTCTGTGTTGTGCTCATGCTCCTTTCCCCTGAACACGTGGGTCACTCCCTGAGAATGGTCCTCTATCACGTTAGCGAAATTATAGAGGGGCCAGACATCGTATTTCCTTCCCTGGAGGGGGTGCCTTGCCTTCAATATCCTCATTATAGGAGGGTCCCTCAGCGCGGGGTTCGGGTCGCTCATGGAGGTTTTGAACCTCATCACCACTTCACCTTCCCTGCACTCCCTGTTCAGCGCCCTCTCCCACATCGCAAGATTCTCTCCTGGGCTCCTGTCCCTGCACGGGCAGGGAAGCTTCTTGAGCTTGAGTTTCCTGAACTCGTCCTGGTTGCACGAGCACATGTACGCCTTGCCTTCCTTCAGGAGCTTCTTGGCATGACTGTAGAAGGATTCCATGTCCTCAGACTCTATAAACTTCCTGTTCCACGTGATGCCGCAGGCCTTCAGGTCCTCCTCTATCATCCTGTAGAACCTCTTTTCAATCCTCCTTGCGTCCGTGTCCTCGAATCTCAGTATGAACTTCCCTCTGTACTTCTCCGCATAAAGGTAGCTGAGCATAGCGGCCCTCAGAACCTGGCTGATGTTGAGAGGCCCGGTCGGCGCCGGGGCGAAGCGCGTCACGACCTTCCCTTCGACCGCGTTCGGAAGCTCAGGAAGGCCTTCCTGCTTCTTCTCCTTCCTCTCAAGAAGCTCTGGAGCGATGCTCTCCAGCATCTCCCTCTGCTTCTCCAGACCCATCTCGTTTATGCTCCTGACAAGGTTCTCCACCTCTATCCTCACCTGCTCCGGCTTCCTTCTGAGTTCAGGCTCCGAGGACATAACCTTTCCCATAACAGCCTTTACGCTTGCCCTGCCTCCGTAAAAGACAGCGTTCTGAAGGACGTACTTGAGAATCCTGTCTCTCATTGTCTATTCCCCCATAATCTGAAGAACAATCCTTCGCGTCCTCGCAGGAACATCGAAGTCTATGAGAACAATCTGCTGCCACGTTCCGAGCAGAAGCTCCCTGTCTTTGAAGGGAATCGTTAGTTCCGGCTTGAAAAGGCTTGCCCTCACATGGCTCTTTCCGTTGTCGTCCCCCCAGGTCTCCTTGTGCTTATACCGTATATCCGAAGGAACCAGCCTCTCAATCGCATCCTTAAGGTCGGAGTTCAGGTTAGGCTCGAACTCCGTGGTGGTGACAGAGGCGGTTGAGCCTGAAACAAACACCGTCACGATGCCTGAGGAGGCAGAAGACTTCTTCACCTCCTCTGAAACCATGCCCGTTATGTCTATTATGTCAATGTCAGGGCCGGACTGAACCTCTATGAATCTTGTCTCCACGACCATAACATTATTTATCCGGCTGTTTTAATAATTAGCATGGAACCCTCTTACATCCTGTTTGGTTTCTTTGAATGGGCCAACAGCATGATTGTCGCATGGGGATACCTCGGTCTCTTCCTCGTCGAGATTGTTGGCTCTATGAGCATAATCTTTCCAGCGCCCGCGTTTATAATAAACTTCATTCTCGGAGGAACGCCCGGATTCAATCCCTGGATTGTGGGGGTTGTTGCCGGAGCGGGTTCGGCCATAGGGGAGATGACCTCCTATGCTCTGGGAAGAGGCGGAAGGGAGGCTGTGAAAAGGAAATACGGCAGGAATCTCAGAAGGGCGCATGAATGGGCAGAGAAACACGGAGTGTTTCCGGTGATTATTCTCTTCGCGGCGACGCCCCTTCCCTTTGATATTATAGGAGTGCTTGCCGGGATGATAAAGTACGACTTCAGAAGGTTCTTTCTCGCGACGCTCATAGGAAAGATAATAGCGGGCTGGGCGCTCGCCTGGGCCGGCTACTACGGCATGGCCTGGATGCTCGGAATATTCGAACCGTCCTATGCGGGCCGGAACGTTACAGCGATGGTTCCTATAATCCCGAACAAATAGAGCCGGCTGAGTCAGAGGTAAACCTCTATCGCGCCCGCAACTATGACCAGCGCCAGAGCGAGAAGCATTACCTTTGCGCTGTCCATCGCGATGACCCTGAGAACTCTGCTGTCGTGCTCCCTTATCACTGCCGCGGAGAGTATGCCTCCGGCAAGCCCGGCCAGAAGATAAGCAGCTATTTCAGGAACGCCGTGAGGCACATAACGCAGGGCCGTGACCGGTATATTCAGGGGGTGGCCTGCCACTCTGGCTATCGCGACCCCGAGTATGGATGCATTCCATGTTATTATGAAGACAGCGCCTGCGCCGAACACCAGGGAGAACACAAAGGCAAAGAGCATCACCTGAAGGTTGTTCTGGACTATCTTCACAAAACTTCCGAAGTCGCCTCTCACATAGTTCCCTGTCACGAACCTTCCCTGTATCTGGTCTATCTTGTGGTTCTGGACCTGAAAGAAGTCCTGTGGAAGGAGGAATGACCATACCGAGAAGCTGAGCGTGAGCCCGATGAAGAACAGGCCGGTCCACTTTACGTAAAGCTCGTGCTTGTCCCAGAAGCTCTTTTTATGATACTCTACAATCTCCTTCTCCTCAAGCTTCTCCTCCTTCTTTATTATGAGTGTCAGAAAGTATGATGCCGGTATTATGGTGAAGAGCACAGCAAATATTCCGGAAAGGTTTATGATGTATGACCCCGCGGCCATTCTGTACGATATCTGGGCGCTCACGAGAATAGCAATGCTTGAAATCACGACTGCCCAGACAAGCATGAGCCACGGTTTCCTTTTTATCTCGGAAAAATCAACAAAGGACTCGAACATCATTTTAATTATGTCCGAGCCTTCTTAAATGGGTATCGCGCAGGCTATGACTTCCAGAGGCCGTGGAGATTGCAGTACTCCCTCGCTGATAGACTCTTTGCGCCTGTCTCGAACTCCGCTTCCGGTTTTTCTCCCGGCCTCAAGAAGCTTCTCATGGAAACCCCGTCAGCGACCAGCTCTATCCATGCTATGTAATGCTTCTCCTCCATGGGATGGGGAACTGAACCGACCTTCACCTTTACGATATTTCCGTTCCTCTCTATTACAGGAACGTGCTTCTCTTTCCCCTCTTCTTCTTTCTTCTCCTCGAGAAGCTCCATGGGCTGGCCGCAGCACACGAGCTGGCCTCCGCCGGCATGCATGAGTTCAACCACGTTCCCGCATATGTTGCACCTGTACACCTCTTTTACCTCGGCCATTCTTATCGCCTCAGTACATCTCGCACTTCACTTCAAAGTAGTTCTTCGGATGGCTGCAGGACGGACAGTTCTCCGGAGGCTCCTCGCCCTCGTGCGCATATCCGCACTTCCTGCACACCCATACGGTTTTCTCTCCCTTCTTGAACACCGTGTTCCCTTCAACCTCATTAAGAAGCTTCTGATACCTCTCCTCGTGATGCTTTTCGGCAACAGCTATCGCCCTGAGCCTCTTCGCTATTTCGGGAAACCCTTCCTTTTCAGCGATATCAGCGAATTCGGGATACATCTTCGTGTTCTCGTAATTCTCTCCCTCGATTGCCGCTTTCAGGTTTTCTCTTGTGTCTCCAAGCACTGTGGGAACAGGAGCGTCAACACTTATCTCGATATCGTTCCCCGATTTCTTCTTCAGCTCATTTATCAGTCTCATGAGCCACTTTGCGTGCTCCCTCTCGTTGTCCGCTGTGGCGAGGAATATCTCCGCTATCTGTTCAAATCCCTCCTTCTGCGCTATCTTTGCGTAAAACGTGTAGCGGTTCCTTGCCTGACTCTCTCCGACGAAAGCCTTTGCAAGATTCTCTATTGTCTTTTCCATGAAAATCACCTCCTATTTCGATAACTTTATAAGTTATATCCGAATATATAAAGTTATGGTTCGAATATCAAACCAAAAACTCATAGAGCTTCTAATGAGGAATTCCAGAACCCCCTATGTGGAGCTTGCTTCTGCTCTCGGGGTGAGCGAGACAGCTGTGAGAAAGAGGATGAAAGCGCTGGAGAGGTCCGGGGCTATAAAGAGATACACCATAGACGCCGACCCCAAGAAGCTCGGTTTCGGCGCGCAGGCTGTTGTGGGAATAGACACGCTTCCCGAGAGATACATATTCGTGATTGAGAGTCTCAGGAGCATGAAGGAGGTTGTTTCGCTCTACTCCTCGAGCGGAGACCACATGATACTTGCAGAATGCTGGCTCGCGGATTCAGGAAGACTTTCCGGGTTCATAAGGAAGCTCGAATCTGTGGAGGGCGTCACCAGGGTGTGCCCGGCCATACTGAACGAGAGGATAAAGTAACTGCGGCTGCCGCTCTCATTGCTTTGAATAGCAGAGAACAGAGCGATGAAGCAATTTAAAACTTTTTCTATACAATAAACCATGACCCATTCTTTCTGGACAGCTGGTCAGGTAGATGATTACAGACAGATGATTGACAGCAACATCAGAATCGAAGAGGACGTGTTCCGGGCGCTCCTCAGAAAATCATCGGTTTCTCCTTCCACAGCGAATAATCACACCAGATATGTCACCGAGAATGCGATTGACAGCAGCGGAATGGTTGATATCGGAAAGTATGCGGAGTATGTCAGCGGACCAAAAAAGCGAGAAGACGCGCTTTCCGTGATTAGCGACTATCTGCGCACCAAAAGCGAAATAACTAACTCATCCGTACCAAAGAAGCGGGTCATGGAGGCTGCTGCGAAAGAGAAATCTTACTATTTTATTGTGCACAGGCTCATCAGAAAAAACCCTTCGGTGCTCACAGAAGATGGAAACGTCTCACTCGAAAAATTTTTTAATGTCATGATTGTGCACGGGAGAACGATGAAATATGAAGAAATAAGAAATTTCATATTGGCTCTGAAAGAGCCTGAATACCTCATGGAAGATTCGGCAGGCCAGGGCGCTGCGTTATCCGACAGGCAGAATGCCGGACGCACTGCGCCGGCAAGAAAAAACGGTATACCAGAACCTATGGAATCTCTCATCTCCGCTTATCCGGGTTACAGAAATGATATAATACGGATATACGCCGAAGCACTGAATATCACTGGAAGGTCTACGAAGGAATACAGGGACTCTCTCGAATCCCTTGTCAGGGAGTTGGGCGGCAATGACCCCGCAAAGAGAGGCGCCCTTGAGGCAGCAAAGCACATATCCCTTGGGGTTGTGGCAGACGTTCTTGAGCCCTCCCTCAACAGACTCAATAGAATCAGGAAAAACCTCGAGTTGTATAATCACGATATATGAAGGTAAATCATGCTCCCTAAAACAATTGCGGAAAGCATTCTCGTCTTTCCGGAGAGGGCGAGAGGCATTTCTATTTCTTACATGCCTGCTACAGTGCCTGACATTTATGAGATTGAAGAATTTGAGAGAAACTATTACAGGGGCTGGTCTCCCCATGACATGCTCATGGAATTCGAGGAATCCGGAATCGCGACAGCTGATGAACTGCTCGAGACAAACCCGGAGCTCTACAAAGCAATGGAAGCCGCGGGAATTATAAAAGAGGGGAGAATATGCGACAGGGTTCATGGACATGCTCATGGCCGCAGACAAAGGAGAAGAACGCGGAAGCTGGATGAAACCGCGCCAGATAGAGAGCTGCACACAGAACCTTCCGCAGAAAACGTTAAGCCCCTCGAACTTTTCTATGAGGATATCGACGAGTATTTCTACAGCGAGTTCAAAGACGCTTTCCGGCTTCCAAAAAGAAGCCTTGAGAGAATAAAAACTGCCATAAGCAGACACGGAATTTTCCCTGCGGAAGAGCACCCGTTCTGCAAGGCTCTCAAGAAAAACAACATCTACAGCGTGCGCGATATCACGAAGACAGTAGCAAAAAAGACCGACCCTCAGGTGGCTTCAATTCTGAAGAAATACGGCATCGGTTCAGATGACATAGTGTCTGATGCGATACTGGAAGCTTTCAACCTGCCGTACAGGTTCATAAAGACAGGCAAGGAACTCTCTGATGCTCACGCTGCCGGATATATAGCAAACTATCTCAAAAAGAATGTTCTTTTGTCAGACGCTATAAAGGAAAGGGAAAAAGAGAGTGTGATAAAGCCTGTAGCAGAGGCGTACAAGCATGGCAAAAAACACTATAATAAGAAGAAGGAGTTTACGCAGAAGCTTTTTGAGAAACTAATGAAGAACAGGAAAAGAATAGTGTTAGGTTTTTGCGACACCGAAGAAATTATCAAAGAATTGTACGACTCCTGCATCCGAGAGCCGGGCAAGTAATATTTAAAACACGCTTCCAATTTAATATCCCGCCGGAGGAGCGTCCATGGAGAAGAAGCAGAACCCTGAGGAGAGGAAGAACGAGCTTGTGTCAAGGTTCAAGGAGTTTCTCAGAAAGAAGTATTACAAGGAGCTTGTGAAGGCCGCCAACGAGGAGAGGTCTCTTGCTGTGGACTTTCAGGTGATGGAGAAGTTCAGCTGGGAGCTTGGAGAGACCCTCCTGAACGAGCCCGAGTTTCTCATGGACGTCGCTAATGAGGCCTCGTCCCAGATAGACCTTCCATCAGAGGTAAGGATAAGGTTCTTCAACCTCCCGGAACTCACGAACATAAGGGACTTGCGTTCCAGCCATATAGGAAGGCTGGTATATATAGAAGGCATTGTCAGGAAGGCTTCCGAAATAAGGCCTGAGATAGAGAAGGTGATATGGAAGTGCCCGGAGTGCGGAGTGTATATAGAGAAAGAAAAACAGGGCACGAACATCAGCAGGCCGTTCATGTGCGACTGCGGGAACAGGAAGGGTTTCGTTGAAGCAGAGAGAAAGCTCATAGACACGAGATGGATTACTGTGGAGGAGCCTTTCGAGCTCACGGAGGGCGACAGGCCGTCCCAGGTCAACGTCCTCCTCACAGAAGACCTTGTCTCTCCCGAGGGAAGGAGGATGACCGACCCGGGAAACAGGCTGAAGATAACAGGCATTCTCAAGGACGTTCCGAGAGGAAAGATATACTCAGCCAAGCTCGATTTCTATGTGGAGGCGAACCACGTCGAGCCTACTGAAACGGAATGGCAGAGCATAGAGATAACCAAGGAGGACGAGGAGACCATAAGAATGCTCGCGAAGGACCCGAAGATTTACGAGTATTTCGTGGACTCGCTTGCGCCGTCCCTCTACGGAATGAGGGAGATAAAGGAGTCCATAATCCTCCAGCTGTTCGGAGGCGTCCCCAGGTCTCTGAACGACGGCACTTACGTGAGGGGCGACATCCACATCCTCCTGATAGGAGACCCCTCGGCAGGAAAGTCGCAGCTCCTAAAGCTCGTACCGGAGATAGTTCCCCGAGGAAGGTACGTGTCAGGAAAGGGAGTGACCGGAGCGGGCCTCACCGCCACGGTCTCCAAGGACGAGCAGTTCATGGGAGGCTGGGTGCTCGAGGCAGGGGCTCTCGTGCTGGCGAACAAAGGCCTTCTTTCAGTCGATGAGTTTGAGAAGATGAGCCAGGAGGACCAGGTCGCGATGCACGAGGCGCTCGAGCAGGGAACCATATCCATCGCAAAGGCTTCCATAGTCGCAACGCTTCCGGCAAAAACATCTGTCCTTGCCGGAGGCAATCCCAAATTCTCCAGATTCGACCCCTATCTTCCGATAGCCAAGCAGATAACGATACCGGACACCCTTCTCTCCCGTTTCGACCTCAAGTTCGCCCTCAAGGACGAGCCGAAGCACGAGACCGACAAGCTTGTCGTGGACCACATGCTGAGAACAAGGCAGGAACCGGATTTTGAAGGCTCGAGACCCAAGCTTGACGCCCAGCTCATAAGGAAGTACATAGCGTATGCAAAGGAGAGATGCGTTCCGCAACTCACCGAGGAGGCAGGAAGGATACTCAAGAACTTCTACCTGAAGATGAGGAAGGGAGCGGAAGGAGGCGGCGCGATACCCATAACACTCAGGCAGTTTGAGGCTCTGATAAGGCTTTCCGAAGCCTCGGCAAAGGTCCAGCTTCAGGACAAGGTTAGAAAGGAGGATGCCCAGAGGGCGATAAAGCTCATGCGCTTCTCCCTCCGCCAGCTCGGTTTCGACCCGGAGACAGGACAGATAGACGTGGACAGGAGCGAGGGAGGAACATCCTCCTCAGAAAGGTCGAAGATAAGAGTGGTGCTTGACATAGTCAACGAGCTTTCCCTGAAGAAGAAGGAGATACACATAGACGACATAAGGAAGATGGCCCAGCAGGAAGGCATCGAGGAGGTGGACGAGATAGTGGAGAGGCTGAAGACGCAGGGCCTGCTTTTCGAGCCGAGCCCGGGCTATGTCCAGAAGGTGTAGCCCCGGAAGGAAATAAAAACCGCACATGCCAAATTATTTCCATGATTATATTCAACAAGACAAGAAAGTCCGTGCTTTCCGATTCGGTTGAGGTTGCGGACACGCCGTTCAGGAGGGCTCTGGGCCTCATGTTCAGGAAATCCCTCCCAAAAGGAGCGTCCCTCCTCATGGAATTCGAGAAGGAGGGAAGGCACGGCATATGGATGCCGTTCATGCGGTTTCCGATTGACGTTGTGTTTGCGGACTCTGGATTCAGGGTGGTTGACGTCTTTGAGAGCGTCCCGCCTATCGGACCACACCCAAGGACATGGAAACTCTATTCTCCAGGCAGGCCTGCGAGATTTGTGAT
>WAQT01000032.1 GCA_015520105.1 Candidatus Aenigmatarchaeota archaeon | reverse complement strand
CTGTGGCTAAGAGGCTTTTACGAGAGCTGACGCGTCTTCCAAAACCTCCGCAAAAACTCGTAAAAGCATGGCAGTGCCTTCGCCGGTTCGAAACACAAGAAGGGGGAAACATTCCCCCTTCTTAGTGTGCTATCATCCCCTTTAATACAGGATAACAGGGCAGGGGGTTAACCGATAGTGCAAGGGAGTCCGGCTCCCCGCACTAAATATTTAAACCCCATCTCTCATTATTTCCACTATGCGGGGGTGCCCGAGCGGTCAAAGGGGCTAGGTTGAGGAGGCGTTCAGCAGTGCGAAGTACCTTGCTGTCGCCCGCGGATGCCTAGTGCGTTAGTCGCTGCGCGAGTTCGAATCACAGCTTTTTAGAGGCTTCCGCCTTTTGCAAAAAGCTGTGGGGCAGAAACCGCCTTCAAATGAGAACGGGAACCTCGTCCCCCGCATTCCATACCATTATACCTGTCGGTCTTGTGTCTGTCCGGATTCT
Source organism: Candidatus Aenigmatarchaeota archaeon (assembly GCA_015520105.1). GTDB lineage: Archaea > Aenigmatarchaeota > Aenigmatarchaeia > QMZP01 > QMZP01 > WAQT01. The sequence goes on along the minus strand of WAQT01000032.1, from coordinate 10,145 downwards.
TGTCAAGAGACGCTGCGCTCAAGGACTTCTTGCTTCAGGCCGTGATAGCGGTGCCGGGAAACAATTGTTCAGGCGATTTATCGGTTTGGCGAATAATCAGAAACGCTCATATAATACAACGAAAAAAGGGATGCCCCTGCGAGAGAGACATCCCCTTAAAGTGCGTTCACCATCAGGTGACGAATGTGATTGGGTAAGATGGTTGTTTTTATATTTTATGCCCGTGCATATTCACAGGCACATAACCGCCCATCGCTGTGCATCGTGGGTCTTCGGCACGAAGGAAATTCTTGCTGAAGTTCAGTTGTTCGTCAATCACATTGCCATAAGGGTCTATACGCATTTGGTGAGAACCGAAGCTTGTTCCAGCGATGAGGTCTGCGTGTTTTCCATGTGCATTGATTTCCAGAGGGTTTGTTGCTATATGTCCTTTAGGCAAACTCATTTCACTATCTCCTCCTTTCATTTTGGTTTTAGGTGTCACCGATAGTGAACGCACATGGTTTATTTGTTTTTCAGCTCTTCAATCTGTTCTTCTATTGACCTGTCAAAGTCCCAACCATTGGGGTTGTGCGGAAGACCCTTTATATTCCGCTTCCCTCTTCCAAAACAGGTAAATACCACCTAATGTGCAATCAGAACACATCAACAGGTCAATCTCATCTTCTATAAAATACGGAAATCCTCCCATGTTTGACCTCCTTTCCCATCTTACCCAATTCCTATGAGGCACAATCCCTTCATACCATATAAGCGATTATATGGTATTCATTCAGATTATTTTGCGTCTTTCGGAGAGAATGACATCTGTATTATGTTGCCTATTGTCATCCTGTTTGCTATGTCGGATATGCTCTCTATGTGGTAGAAATTATCAGATTTGTAAACAATTATTACAAGATAGTCGTTCTTATATATTGTCCTGTCCTTGTCGCCACTTATATCAAGGTCTTTGAACATTCGTCTTACCATATTCTTGAAGCGACCATAGGCGTTACTGTCTTTCTTGACTTTGTGATAGGAATAGTATGTATTGCCGATTTTGTGCGTTTCTATCTTGAATATAGTCAAGTCTTCAGGCGGTCTCCATTTAGAATTTGTTCTAATTTTCACATCACCAAAATTTGTTTTTGACATAATATTACTTGTGTAAACGATATAAAACTTTACACGGGGCGTGTCTGATTAATCCATCCGGGACCATTATAGAAGCCATATGAACGGAGAAATATTGTTGCCCCAGAATGGAATTCGTGCCTGGAAGATAAAAGGCTTATTGTCAAGAGACGCTGCGCTCAAGGACTTCTTGCTTCAGGCCGTGATAGCGGTGCCGGGAAACAATTGTTCAGGCGATTTATCGGTTACGCTCTCCAGGCGACCAAAAGATTTAAATAACCTTTATAAATACTCTCTATTCATACTATATGACCTTTATTGGTATCAGCCAATATCGGTTATATTCACAATGAGAATAAAATAAAGGGGAGTGATAAAATGGCAGAAAAACCGCACATAAACATAATAACAACCGGTCACGTAGACCATGGAAAGTCCACACTCATAGGAAGACTGCTCTTCGACTCGGGTTCAATACCTGAGCAGGAGATGAGAAAGCTGAAGGAAAAGGCAAAGGAACTCAAAAAAGAGACGTTTGAGTTTGCCTTCGTGATGGACAACCTCAAGGAGGAAAGGGAAAGGGGCGTAACAATAGACCTGATGTACAAGGGATTCAATACAGACAAGTACTACTACACCATAATCGATGCGCCCGGCCACAGGGACTTTGTCAAGAACATGATAACAGGAGCGTCCCAGGCAGACGCTGCAATCCTTGTGGTTTCAGCGAAGGACGGCATACAGGAGCAGACCAAGGAGCACATGTACCTTGCAAAGGTCCTTGGAATCAACCAGGTTGTTGTGGCAATAAACAAGATGGATGCAGTGAACTACGACGAATCCAAATACAAGGAAGTCAAGGAGGCTGTCGGAAAGCTTCTGCAGACTCTCGGATACAAACTCGACCAGGTTCCCTTCATACCTGTATCCGCATATCAGGGAGACAACGTGGTGAAGAAGTCCGAGAATATGGCATGGTACACCGGACCGACTCTTATCAAGGCCCTTGACGAAGCGATAACACCGCCCGAAAAACCAATAGACAAGCCGCTGAGAATGCCTGTTCAGGACGTGTACAACATAACAGGCGTTGGAACGGTTCCTGTCGGAAGGGTGGAGACAGGCGTTATGAAGCCTGGCGACAAGATTGTCTTCATGCCGAGCAACGTGCAGGGAGAAGTGAAGTCCATAGAGATGCATCACAAACAGATAGACAAGGCAGAGCCTGGAGACAACATCGGCTTCAACGTCAGGGGTGTCGGAAAGAACGACATCAGGAGAGGAGACGTTGTCGGACATCCGGACAACCCGCCCACAGTGGCAAAGGAGTTCACAGCGCAGATACTCGTGCTCCAGCACCCCACTGTCATAACAAAAGGTTACACGCCCGTGTTCCACATCCACACAGCTCATGTGGCGTGCAAGATAACCGAGATTCAGAAGAAGCTCGACCCCAAAACAGGCGCAGTGGTTGAGGAGAACCCTGACATGCTGAAGTCAGGAGACGCTGCGATAATAAAGGTCGTTCCAACCCATCCTGTCGCGGTCGAGAAGCAGTCCGACTTCCCGCAGCTCGCAAAGTTCGCAATCAGGGATATGGGCAAGACCATAGCAGCGGGAATGGTGATTGACTTGGTGAAGGCGTAAGCCTTCGCCCCGTTTATTTCTTCTTACCAGTTCTCTTTTCATAAACCGGTTCTTAATGAATTAATATACACAGCATTTAACAGAACCTGAGTTATTCTGACTCTTTCCTAGCATGTCAGATTCACTGCGCGACAACCGCTAATATCCGCCGCTCTTAATCTTCCTTTCAAGATAGAACCATTCCCTGCCGTCTCTTCTTATCAGTCTCTCCGCTTCTTCGGGCCCCCATGACCCGGCCCTGTAGTTCGGAAACTGCCTCTTCTTCACGGCTTTCCTGACCCTGTCCGCGAAGATCCAGCTTGCCTCGACCTCCTCCCATGCAGTGAACAGAGTCTTGTCCCCCCTTATCACGTCTGAAAGGAGTTTCTCGTACGCTTCCGGGCTTGTGGCGCCAAACTCGCACGCATGGCAGAACTCCATTGTGGCAGACTTGAGTTCCATACTTCCCGGAACCTTGGAGTTGAATCTTATGGCTATTCCCTCGTCCGGCTGTATCCTTATGCTTATCACGTTTCCCTCCTTCTTACCGAATATCATGGAAGGAGCGTCCCTGAGAACGATATTGACCTCGGAGACGTCCCTCTCCATACGCTTTCCTGTCCTGATGTAGAAAGGGACACCTCTCCACCTTCCGCTTTTCACGAACAGCCTCACCGCGATGTATGTCTCTGTGAGGGAATCCTTCTTCACTCCCGGTTCCTCCCTGTAACCCGGGACTCTCTTACCCTCAATCTCGCCTTCTCCATACTGGCCTGCTACGACATCATCGCTTCCGATGCTCATTATCCTCCTTATGGCATCAGCCTTTCTTCCTGCCAGCTCTTCTGCTTCCAAAGATTCCGGTTCCTCCATTGAGGCAAGAGAGAATATCTGCATCGCATGATTCTGAAGCATGTCCCTCACAGCTCCTGCCTTCTCATAGTATCCTGCCCGGTTTCCCACACCACCGCTCTCTGCAAGCGTGATTTGCACATGGTCGACAAAGCTTCTGTTCCACAACTCCCTGAACATGGGATTACCAAATCTAAGGGCCAGGATGTTCTGCACCAGCTCCTTTCCCAGATAGTGGTCTATCCTGTATATCTCCTCCTCCCTGAACACCCTTCTTATGGTCTTGTTGAGCGACCTCGCTGATTTCAGGTCGTAACCGAACGGTTTTTCATACACCACCCTCCTCCATCCGCTTCCCCTGACAACAGGGTCAGAGCTTATTATCCTGGTGGCATGCTCGAACAGCTCCGGTGCTAGCGCAAGATAGAACACCCTGTTCCCGCCGCAGTCGAACTCTCTCTCCTTCCTCCTAATGAACTCCGAGAACTCTCCGGTCTTCTCCTCAGATGTTATGTCCATGGGGAAATAATCAATATAACCCGAGAACTCCTTCAGTCTTTCTTTATTCCCGCCGAGTTTCTCTGTTTCTATCTCCTTCAGAAACCTCCTGGCATCGAATTCCCTCCTTCCCACTCCCACTACAGGCACTCTCACGCCTTTGCTGAACATCCTGTAAAGCGCGGGAACAAGCTTCTTTCTCGCAAGGTCTCCCGTCACTCCGAATATCACAAGCATGCAGGACTCTTTTCCAGTCATTCAATCACTATATCCGTCACAACATACGGGTTCCTTGCTTTGTGCACTATCTTTGCGGGGCAGGAGTACATGTCAACCTCCATGCTCCTGAACTTTTCCAGTGCCCCTCTCTTGCTCTCTCCGAAGAAGAGAAGAACAGAAGAGTTCGCGCGGGACAGCAGCTTCCTCGATGCCGACACTCTCCTGCTTGGTGGTTTTGGAGAGTCGTTCATTGCCACAAAATATTCAGCTCCGCTCCTTATGCTTTGGTGATTGGGGAAAAGCGACCCCACATGGCAGTCCTCTCCGGCACTTAGAACAACAACGTCATACGACCCTCCTAGGGATTCAATTTCCTTTCCATATTCCTCAGCGCCGAAATCTCTCTTGCCTAGGTCCGGAATGAATGGATGGATGTTCTCCTCCGGTATCCTTCCCTCCTCTATCAGCCGGTCAGCGAGCCTCCTCACAACCCTGAAGTTGCTGTTCCTGTGGTTCAGCGGAACCACCCTCTCATCAACCATAAAAATATGCATATCGCACCACGGAAGCTTCCTTTCCGCGAGCCTGTCCAGCACTCCGGCAACACTTCTTCCTCCCGGAAACGCCACAATTACCGGTCTCTTTATCCTGTGAACCATCCACACGGAATCCTCTATAGCATCGCACGCAGACTCTTCGGCCTCTTCCCTGCTGCTCTTTGACAGAAATCTCAGCATTGATAATCACTTCTCCCTCACCGTATGACCGCCGAACTCCTTTCTTAATGCAGCAAGCATTCTGAATGCAAAGGAATCCCTGTCCCTTGAGAGAAAGCGCGCATTCAGCGCATAGGAGTTTGCGGAAAACGGAATGCCATGGTCAACCGCTTCCTTCACAGCCCATCTTCCTTCTCCGCTGTCCTCCACGTACGCTTCAATGTTAGACAGCCTGGAGTTCTTCTCCAAAGCCCTCTCTGCCATCTCCATAAGAAAGGAACTTACCACGGAACCTCTGTTCCATATTCTTGCAACCTTCCTCATGTCGATTCCTCCCTTGAAACTTCCTTTCTCGAGAAGTTCGAATCCCTCACCTATTGCCTGCATCATTCCGTACTCAATCGCATTGTGCACCATTTTCGCATAATGCCCTGCTCCCGGACCGCCGACAAGGCCGAACCCTTCTTCCACGCTGAGTGCCTCGAAGAGAGGCCTGCAGTATTCGAAGAACTCCTTCTTCCCGCCAATCATGAGGGAATAGCCCCTCTCCGCTGCCACTATTCCTCCGCTCACCCCGACATCAAGCATCCCGACCCCTCTGTCTTCTGCCTCTTTATGTCTTCTGAGACTGTCCCTGAAACAGGAATTCGCCCCATCGATTATGATATCCCCCTTTCCGAGAAGCGAAAGAACCTCCTGAAAGACCTTCTCAGTAACATCTCCTGCGGGAAGCATCAGCCACACCACCTTCCTCTCTCCCCAGAGTCTGGACACAAGCTCTTTCACGCTTCTGCTCCCCTCTCCTCCAGAAGCTTCGATTCTCTTCACAGGCCCAGGAGAGCGGTTCCAGCCGACAACCCTGATTCCGTTCTTCAGGGTTCTCACAGCCATGTTGAAACCCATCCTTCCGAGGCCCAGAAATCCGACTTCCTTGCATACCATCTAATCATCACTCCCTGCATGCGCTGCAAGGCATGCCCCGTAAAGCCCGGCATCATCGCTTCTCATAACATATAAAGGAATCTTCTTGAGAATCCCCCTCATTCTTCCTTTCTCAAACTCACTCACGAATTCTCTTGATTTTGCGGCATCCGGATTGCCCATAACCACGCCGCCAGTTATATACACCCCTCCCTTGGCAAGAGTGTCCAGGGCAAAATTCCTTGCGCATCTTCCCATAAGCCTTCCCCACCATCTGAAAACCTCCCTGCACAGTTCATCCTTCTTCCTCAGCCTTGATACCGCTTCAGGTATGTTCTGCGAGCGGACTATCTCCTTGGTGTATCTGCTGGCTCCGTGCTTCCTTCTCATGAACAAATAAAGACACTCTATTCCCTTGGAAGAAAGAACATCATCGTAACTCACCCTCTCCACCTTCCTGTAAGCCTTCACAAACTCCAAGAATTCCAGCTCCTCTCTTTCCTGAGCAGGAAAGTCTGCATGCCCTCCTTCGCTTGCCGAAGGGATATATATTCCTTTCTCCTTCCTGTATTCGAGTACGGTTTTTCCTAGACCGGTTCCGGCTCCTATTACCGCAATCCGGCCTTCCCTTCTTCTCTGGAATTTCTTGACCCTGTCAACCTCTCCCCTTCCCATTACGTTGATGCCATATCCAACAGCTTCAAAGTCGTTTATCAGACTCACTCGTTTAATCCCTGTCGCCTCTGCAATCTCCCGGGCGTCAATAACAAGAGCCGCATGAGTAAGTTCTACTCTGCTTCCTTTGTCCGATACCGGTCCTGCAGCGCCTATGCACGCTCTGCTTATCCTTATTCCTTCCCTTCTTGCGCGGTTAATAGCTTCCCTGATTGCTGGAATGACCGAATCCATCTCCAGCGTGCTGAACTTCATTGAAAAGAGAATCTCGGGTCTGTTCTTTCTTATTCCCGCGACAGCAAGCCTGGAGTTCGTCCCTCCGATATCTCCCCCCAGAACAAAAACCGAATATCTGCCCTTTTTTGCTTTTCTATGAATTCGAATCTCGTTCATACTTCCGATAGAATATTCTCTGTATTATTAAAATTGATTGCCTGACTCAGGCAATATTCACTTTGCAATTCCTGTTATTTTCGCCTTTATGTCTGCTATGCCTCCGGTCGGGATTGCAAGAACCTCGTCGCACACAAGGCACCTGACAGTAGTGGATGCCCTGGAGAAAATCACCTGCCTGTTCTTGCATTTTGTGCACGATACCTTGACAAACGGAGAAGCCATGACATCACCTAAACCCTTTTCATTCTGAAATCCTTTCCTCTCTTTGTTAATGACCTGAGCATCTCTTTAAGTTCCTCGTCACCTATCCTCTTGTTGTAGCCTGTCTGCAATACCTGCATTATGTAAAGTTCTGCCTGAGACGCAAGCTGGGGATTGACTGTCTTCACCCTTCCAAGCCTCTCGAACGCCTCTTTCGTGAGCATTCTCGATAGCAGTTGCCTCTTCATCTCCTCCGCCTGTTTCTGCTGTTGTATCTGGTTCCAGTCTATATTTCCATAATCTTCCATGTTATCACTTCCCTTTCCCGCTTGCCTCTTTAATTATTTTTCCAATAAATGACTGGCCTTTCGGCGTGATAATCCTTCCTTTCCCTTTCTCTGTCTTTACAAGACCGGCGCCTTCAAGCTGCTGAAGAATCTTCCTTATCACCGAACCGGAACCCTTTCTCTTGTGTTCCGGTCTGTGACCTAGATTCTTCCTTCCTCCATAGACCTTTCTCAGCCTCTCCACTCCTATACAATTCTCTATATACACCCTTCTGAGCACAGAGGCCGCTCTTATGTACCACCAGTCTTTCTGCATGGGCGGCCTTTCCTTGTGAACCCCGGTCTTTGCATAGGCTGCCCATTCCGGCGGCTTTATACCCTCAACCTTCTTCAGAGCCTCGGCTGCATGGCTTATAACAATCTGAGCCGGAAGCTTCTTTATTCCAGACACGATATCATCTCCGCTCAAAACTCAATAGTATTGTTGCATATATATATAAATATATTGAACGCATGTAACCGAATCAATGCATGAATGCGCTGAAGCAGGCTGGAAACGCCCAAATGCCTGTTCATTTGCTAATAAAAGTGTAATCGACGCTCTCCCTGACCGCCTTTATCACAATATATACGCATGTTGATGCAATGATTATGAACAATGCAATGAAAGAGAGCGGCATGAATATCTCAGGGCCTGTGCTCCTTATGCTGCACACCACCCCACCATCGCTTCCGGAGCATTCGAAATGCGTCTTCATTATATTCTCTGCAATAAACAGCACAAAGAAAGTGCATATAAACACTATCACCATTCCCGTGGCTATCACTATTCTCATTGATTATAATTCTGCAAGCTGTTATTAATTGCTTGCCTTTATCTTCTTCCTGTACGGATACCTTTTCACGCTCCCGCACGCAAGGCATCTGATTATTACAGCCTTCTGCTCAGGCCTTGTTCTCGCACTAAACCTTCCCTCAGTGAAGAATGAATGGCATCTCCTGCAAAACCTTTTCCTGTACTTGTCCGGCACAGGCATATTATATCTCATAGCGGTCTTCATTGCCAGAGAGACGCAACGCCTCGCGTACTGGGGCTTGTCTTTAGCAATCCTTTCCGCTTCCCTGAAAAGCGACTCAATCCTTTCTTTAGCAATCCTTTTCTGCCATTCAGGTTTGGAGCCTCTGCCACTCATCTTAATAATTGAATGCTGTGAAATAAATGCTGCACCGCTAATCTGTTTCTTCCCCTGACCCGGCGTCCTCCACCTTCTTAAGCACTATCCTGTTCTCCCTGCCGGACACGGGCTCTATGCTCACAAGCCCCCTCTCTTTAAGATTTCTGATTATCCTCGAGACTTTTGCCTTAGAGAAATCGAGTTCCCTTGCTAGGTGCTTCTGTCCAAGCATTCCTCCATGAGAAGAGAGCGTCTCTATCACGCGTTTCTCGTCCCTGTTGAGCACGGACTTCACAGCCTTCTCTACCATATCCTCTCCATGCTCCCCCCTCTTGAGATAGACAGCCATTCCAGCCATTGCGGCGATCACAATCAGCGTTATAGCAGCCACGAATACAGGGTCTATGTTCGGAGGGGTTGAGTAAAGAACAGAAAACCTGAGATTGTCCCCTGAATTGAGATTCTCTTCCTCCCAGTACACCATTATCCTCTTTCCGTCAGTGATTATGTTTCCGCTTGAAGGCGAATACGACTGGTTTGCAACATCTGCCGCCAGCATTCCGTTCACAGGAAGCTTTATGAGCACGAACGCCCTTTTTATGGGAAGGGATATTCCGTAGTTCACGAGAAACCTGTAACCCTCGTCCGTCTTCCTGATAACGTTTCTTGCATCAAACTCAAGCTTCAGCATGTTCTTCTCTTTGGTCATCCCTATAAAGTCGCATGTTACTCTGCTTTTTCCGTTGTAGTCATCAAGAGAGCAGTCCGCAAGGTCAAAATCATAATCATAATCGAAGTTGTATATCTTGAAATCCAGCACGTATTCGAGATGGTTTATGGGAGAGTCAAACTTCAGCGTAACTACATTATGCACCGACAGGTCGTCGTTTATGGTATCCTCTATCCCGTAATAGTTGAGAGTCACAGCTCCTGCGGAGGGAAGCATCAACGCAATAACCGCAAGAAACCAGAGCGAAACAATCAGCAATCTCATATTACTAATAACTATGTAAAACTTTTAAGCATTAGCCAGAGCGTCTTCTTAGGAAACCATAACATCTGTTGCGCATTCATGCGAGCGTATCTGACTATTCGCCAATAACCGATAAAGACGCGCCTGAACAGTTGTTTCCCGGCCTTATCACTATCCGGCCTGAAGCAACGAGTCCTTGCGCAACTTCTCAAATACGCTGTTACTTCTTTTGCATGCACCAACCGGTTCTGACAATAAGCCTTTATCTCCCAGACACGAATTCCGTTCTGGGGAACAATTGCTTCCCCTTCGCACAGCCTCTTTATAGGGGTCTGTGGGATTAATCAGACACGCTCCGCATTCATGCAAAGCTTTTATAAGACGTATCACAAAATAATATATACATTCTTACGTGTTCGCATGGATTCAGAAAACAGGCGCGGGTCTGAAAGAAAAGAGGGAATAGCAATACCTCCTGCTCCAACCCCCT
>WAQT01000031.1 GCA_015520105.1 Candidatus Aenigmatarchaeota archaeon | reverse complement strand
ATGTCGCAGGCAAGGAATCTGGTCATGGCAGCATTCTCGATCGGAGTGCTTGGATTATCCTTTGCCTTCTGGGGATTCAGGGGAGCCTTCATAATATCCCTCCTGATGTTTGACAAGTATATTCTCGGCCTCCTGAAGATACCCGGAGCGCTCGGAATAGAGTTTGTCACGCTTTCTTCTGTCCTATCGGGAATAGTGTTCGGCCCTCTGAACGGATTTATAATCTCAGCGTTTCTCCCTCCTGTGCTCGACGGCATAAGGATGGTTGTCAGCTATATGGGCGAAGAGGTCATGCCGTTCGTCCCGTCGAGGGACAACTTCATAGACGGCATTGCAGCCGCAATATCAGGCTCTCTTTCTTTTCTTCCATTTATCGCAGCGATATCCATCGGAACAGTCTCAAAAAAGATTCTCTCGGTTGTTACAGGAATCATCCTGATGCATGAAGAAGAGAAGTTTCTTCTTACGGCCAATGCTCTCCCTAACATAGTTTTCACTATCGCAGCAGGATATGTGATAGGAAGCTTTCTGGGGCTTGGTTGACTTTCGCCTTGTGACTTTAACTTACGACTTTGTGACTACCAATCATTTCGCCTTATGACTTGCATCCTGCGCAACAGTAACGGAGACAAGACGTCCACTCTGTGCGGTCTTGTCCACTTAACCTTCGCCCTGTCACTCGCATTCCTTCGACTTTCCCACTATCACTCGGTTCAACATATTGCTGCTGCCTGTTCAATCGATGTTAGCAGCCCAGCTCTCCTGTGCGACAGTTGCGGAGACTGCACAGGCAATCGGTTCGGTGCAGTCCAACTTATTTTCGCCTTGTGACTTGTGACGGAGATGCGATGCGAAATCCTTGCGGTCGCATCCAACTCACCTTCGCCCTCTCACTCCCATCCTATGCGACACTGACGGAGACAAGACGTGCAATCAATACGGTCTTGTCCAACTTTCCTGTGCAACATCTTGTGACCACCTGTCCAATCGCTGTTAGCAACCCGGTTCTCTAAAGTTTCTCCACTCCCGGCATCACCCACCTGCCGGACAGCCGTTTCCTGTTCTCTTCCAGAAGCGTTCCTCTCATTGCGTTCTTAAGTTCCTTCTCGTTCAGGCCCAACGACTTTCCGAAAGCGACGAGGTCTTCCGGAGACCTGACGTCCCATTCAGATACCGCACCTGAACAGATTATCACAGGAGCATTGTACTTCCGGCACATTCTCGCTGTCTCCAATAACGCCGAGAACAGGCTTGCCCTCTGCTTTCCGTACGACATCAGAATCTGGTTGAATTCAATGCACACCGCCACGTTGTTCTTGCGCGCGAGCTTCGCAATCACGTGGTTTATCCCGCACCTGTTTCCCTCAAGCACATGGTTCGAAAGCATGTCAAATTCCGGAGTCTCAACCACGGCTCTGTTGGTCTCCGGCGTCCCTCCGGCTCCTATGAGAACCTCAAACCTTCCTCTCGCCTTCCTGGCAGTCTCCCTTGCCTTCGACGGATTGTTAACCCCAATCTCGGCCGCTGCAACGACATCCATTCCCGTCGCTTCTGAGAGTTTCTTTATCATTGAAGCAGGCCGTGAAGAGGGAGAGAGTGCTAAAGCGACGCCTGACCACCCCATCCTCCTTTCCATATCGACAGTCTTCTCTGCATCAGACGGTCTCGCGAGATAGTCATAGAAGCGCATGATGTCACGCATTTATTTCATCTTAACGATTAATAATATGGAGCTTTGTGATAAAAAGGAATTCCTTATACAGAGTCTTGTGTCCCGGGGATATCTCAGGAGCAGGGATGTCATCGAGGCTTTCAGGAAAGTGAACAGGGAAGACTTTATTCCCGGAGAATACAGGAGATTCGCTTACGAGGACGAGCCGCTTCCGATAGGAGAGGGTCAGACCATATCAGCGCCCCATATGGTCGCGATAATGACCGAACTCCTCGAGCCGAGGAAGAGCGACAAAGTCTTTGAAGTCGGAACCGGTTCAGGCTATCAGGCAGCGATATTATCCCTTCTTGTGAAGGAGATTGTCACCATAGAGCTGGACAGGACCCTTTACGAGAGGGCAAAAAAGCTTCTTTCAGGATACGCCAACATAAAGGTTTTTCACGGAGACGGGAGCAAGGGAATCCCGGAAGAGTCTCCGTTTGACAAGATAATCGTGACCTGCGGCTCTGACAGGATATATTCCGCATGGAAGGAGCAGCTCAAGGAGGGAGGAATGCTTGTTGTTCCGCTTAACGAGGGTTACGGCTACCAGAAGCTTGCTGTCGCAAGAAAGTCGAAAGGGATATTAAGAGTGAGAAGGCTTATGGACGTTGCATTCGTGCCGCTCAGGCATATATAATCTCTTTGAGCGCCTTCTGCGCGTCCGAGAGAACGGGTTCTCCGTGACCGGGAAGAATCTTCTGCACCCCGTTCAGATTGAATATCTTCTCAAGAGACTTTTCCAGCTCCTCAGGGTTCCCTCCGGGCATGTCTGTCCTCCCCACGCCATCCGAGAAGAGGGTGTCTCCAGTGAATAGGACTCCGGATTTTCTGTCAAAGAGGCATATCGAACCCGGAGTGTGGCCCGGGGTGTGCAAAACCTCAAGTTCCATTCCTCCAGCCACTATCCTGTCTCCTTCCCTAAGCTTTCTGTCCACGCTTCTTGGATGTAATTTTCCGTCGAAGAAGTCGGCATAGCTCCTCTCCGCGTCTCCCTTCTCTATTATGTCAGCGTCCTTCTCATGTATCGCGACCTTCGCGTTTATGAAGTAGCCGTTCCCGCCGATGTGGTCGAAGTGACCGTGAGTGTTCACGACAGTGGTTATGGATTTCGGGTCTATCCTGAAGGCCTTCAGCGTGCTGTACATCCTTGTGAAGTTGAAGCCTGTTCCCGCATCGATTGCAGTGTCTCCTATTATGTATATATTCGAATCTATGTCAGAAAGCTGAAGCAGAACTATCTCGCCTATCCTCTTGATGGCCATAATAATACTTGTTGGGAAATTTTAATAAACTAACGGTCGCCCCGGTAGCTATATCTGCTCATCCTCCGGGACGCCGTACTTCTCATATATTATTCTCTTGAGTGCCGGTTTGTGCTGCTCGCCGATTTCGTCTGCAAGAGCAGAGGCGAAATACTTCGCTATCATCGGGTTCCCCTCGCCTTCGAGTATCTCCCCTATACACTCCCCGCAGGGGTGCCTTCCGTTCATCACGTCGTCAAGGCAGGCGCAGGATGCTCCATCTCCGTGCCCTGGACTCTTCTCTATGCAATATGTGCAGGGTTTCTCAAGGCAGCAGGAGTATTTACCGCTGTTTATCAGTTCTCCTATTATCGAGTTCTTCAGGGAGATGAAGTCCGACCTCCTCTCTTCAACGCTGCCGTACGCTCCGGGCCTGCCTGACAGCAGGAACAGAAGAACAGCCAGCGCAACAGCAAACACCAGTGCGCTTACCAGACCGTTTCTTGTCCTGTCATTCATGTTATCGCCTCATATCCTCATGAACACCGAAGCTTTTCCGTTTTTCAGGGAGTACACCACAAAGGGGGAGAGCTTTGTTCCGGGCATGCCTGGAGAACCTGCAGGCATCTCAGGCAGAGCTATGCCGTCTATATCAGGCTTCTCTTCAAGGAGCTTTCTCACCGCTTCAAGCGGAACGTGGCCTTCAATGAAATATCCATCAGCAACAGCGGTGTGGCAGCTTTCCATTCCTGCGGGTATATTTCTGCTGCCCTTTATGGAGGAGATGTCATCAACTATGCGCGTCTCCACGCTGAATCCCGCTCTCTGAAGTTCGGCAGCGTATCTTGAGCAGCATCCGCAGTTGGGGGTCTTGTACACCACGATGGACGCCGCGTTTCCTGTTGTACCGGCCGCTGATAATAACGACAGTGCCGCAACAGCCGCGACAAGCGTTATAATTGCAAGAAGATTTGCCTTCATTCTTTCCCTCCTGATGTCAGCGTCCTATATTTTGCTCCGGCCAGAGCCTCCATGTTCCTGAACACCCTCCAGCCGTCCGCTTCCACTGTCCCGACCTGGTTCCAGACGCTCGAGAAGAGAGCGTATCGCCCGGCTTCCGGAGACAGGACTATTGTCGGAACCCTGGTTATGTTGTACTTCCTTATAATCTCCTTCCCCTCAGGAGAGGATACGTCAAAGGTCTTTGCGCTATCAATATAGAGACCCATGTTCCTGAGTATGTCAAGGTGCATGCTGACATTGTAGCAGTCTTCGCATGTTCTGTCAACGATATTCACAAGCTCGACAAGACCGGCAACGCTTCCGCTGGTTGTCTCTATGTAAGGCGGTTGCACCGCATTGATAACGTAGAAGCCTCCGCGCTCGATACCGCCGAGCCTTGTGATTATATCCATAGCATCCGGATAATGGGACACCTCTCCGGATATCACCAGAGCAGGCACCCTTTCTATTCCATATTCATCAAAGAGTTTTTCAGCCTCAGGGGACGGATAGTCAAGAGTCTCGGTTCTGTATATCTCCGCTCCGGCTCTGGCAATCATGCCAGCAACGCTGCTCATGTCTATGCACGCGTCACACGAGGCATCCCTGATCAGAGTCGCGTTCACCAGACCCACAACCTTTCCGACTCCTATGTCATAGTGGGGGAACCCTCCTGAATATACAACAGAACCGTCGCTTTTTCTCTCGCCCAAAGACCGCAGGGAGGACGAGATGCTTTCCTTTTCGGTCTCCCCTGTTATCACAAGAGCCGGAAGGTATTCTATTCCATATTTCTCTATGAGGCGTCCTGCCTCCTGAGAGCCGTAATAGAGCGTCTTGTTCCCGTTTATCTTTACATT
>WAQT01000030.1 GCA_015520105.1 Candidatus Aenigmatarchaeota archaeon | reverse complement strand
ACTATGTGGTGACTTATAACGGTTACAAGGCCCGTTCAGAGAAAATCCAACAGAGAACGAGGAAGAGCAGAAACCTCAAAGGCTATTGCGGCAGCTTCTGTTATGTTTACTGCATGTTTTCCGTACACGCTTGTTTCCGTCAGGAAACTCCCTGCCGGCACCTTCTCCTGCTCCCATCAGAAGGTGCATCAAGAGGGAGCTGACCGCTTCCTTATTGCGGCAGCTTCTGTTATGTTTACTGCATGTTTTCCGTACACGCTTTTGTGGAAGCGTTAGCTCCCGTAAAAGGGTGTGAAGCCTCGAAAAGGTGCTTTATTCTGACAGGGTTTTGATGCACCTTTTGGATGAAGGCGGCAGCCTCGAAAAGGTGCAGCGCTGGGAGAGGGATTTGAACCCTCGCGGGGCGAAGCCCCACAGGTTTAGCAAACCTGCGCCTTTAACCAGACTCGGCCATCGGGCCCCTTCTCGCTTCGAGAAAGGGAGATCCCAGCACGGCTTTTCCCAGCGATTTACTGTGATTATTGTCGCGGTGTATTTAATAATTTCCTTCAATCATTGAGCATTGCGGAACCGAAAAGGAATCATAAACCGAAAACCCTTCTCGCGTTCCTCCCCGCGGCATTCAGCACCTCTTCTGCAGCGAGGCCTTTTATCTCAGCTATCTTTGCCGCAGAGAGTTTTATGTTCCAGGGATAGTTGTTCGCGCTGTCGAACCCCTTCTCCGGAACGAGTTTTGGGTTGTTCCTGAACGGCGAGAGCCAGGGAGAGTCAGTCTCGAGGAGAAGCCTGTTTAGAGGCACGGTCTTTGCTATCTTTCTGTGATGCTTTGAGAAAAGCACCTGCGTGGATACAGACACATAGAAGCCCTCAGAGCATATCTCCCTCGCAAGCTCAGGCGAACCCGAGAAGCAGTGAAAGACGCAAAGCAGGGACGATTTCCTGACCATCTCAAAACACTCCCTTTCGGCGTCCCATGAGTGTATCACAAGAGGTTTGTCGAGCCTTGACGCAAACTCTATGAATTCCGAGAACGTCTTCTTCTGCTTCTCCCTTGCCTTTCCGTCTTTTTCCCAGTGGTAGTCGAGACCCACTTCGCCTATGCCAACAATGCTGTCGCGGTTCCGCTCTATAAGCTCTTTCACCCTGTCCTTCCCTTCTCCTTCTGTAGGGTGATAACCAATCGTGGGAAAGACAAATTCCTTATGCTTCTCTGAGAGAGTGAGGACACAGAGACCCTCCTCATATCTCGCTGAGGATGACACTATGCCTGATATCTCTTGCCTCGCTTTCTCCACAACCCTCTCTGCTTCCCTGTCGTATGGAGGGTAACAGAGGTGCGCATGAACGTCAATCATAAGAATATGGTTTGAATGGTTTATTTATAACATTGAGCTCCGGAATGGCGAAACAGGTCACACAAGGATGTATTCCATAGCTTCCTTTATTGTCATCACTTCCCTAACGGGAATTCCGGCCTCCTCGGAGACGTCGACCTTGCTTGGTATCCTCTCTATCGTGCATATCCTGCTGAAGCCCACGGTTTTGCAGTATTCCACCTGCTTGTATGTGATCTCAGACGACTGGGAGAGGGGAACAAGGAAAAGCTCCGCTCCTATTGACTTTGCCGCCTTAGCCTTCTCTGTCACTCCTCCGACAGGCCCTATGGTCCCGTCATGGTTCACTGTTCCTGTTATCATCACGCTCTTGTTTATTCTCTTTCCCTCAATAGCGGCTATGGTGGCAAGCGTCAGCGCAGCTCCGGCGGACGGGCCCTCTATCACGCTGGCGTTCGCGGATATTGTATATATCAGGTCATAATAGCTCAGGTCTCTCCCGGTTATCTCCTGAGCGACATCCCTTGCTGTCCTTATGGAGTTCTGGGTGTCCACCCAGAACAGGAGCTTGTCTATGTTCACCATAGCCCTCCCTGAGCCCGGAACAGCCTGAACAATAAGCGTGGTCGCCACGCCGTTTCCTTCCTCGTCCACTGCGGGGACGTTTATAGACGCCACTGAGACATTGGTCTCGTTGAATATCTCCATGAACTTCAGGAAATCCTCTGTCCTCTGCTGCTCCTTGTAGATGTAGACCGTTTCGGATGTGAAGTATCCTCCTATATATGCGCCTATGATTATCCCTATAATCAGGGCCGCAATCCTGGTCTTCATTCCTGCGCCTCCTCTTTATTATTGGACCCGGTTTTATTAGTTTCATTCCGGGAATTGCTCTCTGCTTTCGGAGACCTTGCCTTCTCTATGTTCCTGTCAATCCACTTTTCCAGCTCCTTCGGACTCTTCTGCTCGCGGGAGCTTATTGCTTTTGCAACCACTGTGCTTAACAGCACGGAGAAGAGAATCATCAGGAACACAATGTTGTTTATAGTTCCAGAAACGGATGCAGCTTCAGCAGAACCCCCAAGGGTCTGCGCTATAAGTGTTCCGGCTATCGGAGCCATTGCGGCAGCGCTTATCCCTCTCGGGGCTATGAGATAGAGAAGAAGAGCGTCCCTCCTGGAATATGCTGTTCCGCTCCTTCTGAGCACAGGCATCATCAGAAGAGGTCTCGAGAGCACAAGCACAGCGAACAGGAGAAGAGCCGCTATCACGTCCCAGACCCCAAGAGCAAGAGCGACCTGCGCTCCAAGAAGCGTGAACACCGATATTCTGAGCATCTCGGAGAAGTGGTCGTCGAACCTTTCCACATCCTTCTTCTCAGGAAAGACCATGTCACCCACTATAAGGCCTGCCACAGCCACAGCGAGCATCCCGGAGCCACCGAAAAGCTCGGAGAGGGAATATGCTATGAGGGCGATGGAGAAGAGAAGCAGAACAGTGTATTCCGTGAGCATTCCCTTTATGAGCCTTGCGACACCGAATCCCACAAGTATGCCTGTCCCGACGCCTACCACTATGAGGTTCCAGAACTGGGAGAGGTATTTCACAGGCTCCAGCACGTCTCCTGGAGAGAACGCCACAAAACCGAGAAGCATTATCGGAAGCAGGACGCTGAACGGCGAGTTTATCACGGACTCTATCTTCAGGACCTCAAGGGCTTCGCTGTTCTTCAGGGAGTCCCTGAACGCGAACACCACGCTGCTTCCGGTACCGCTCAGTATCGCGCCTATTATGAGCCCGTACACCCATCCTATTCCGAGGATTAAGTGGGCGGCTGCTCCGAATATCACAGTGGTTCCGAGCGTTCCTGCAAGCGCCATTCTTATAGAGAGGGATGAGAACCTCCTGAATGAGCGCAGTCCCATGTGGAACGTTCCGGTGAACACTATCATTATAAGGGCAAGAAGCCTCAGGAAATCCGGAACGCTTCCCATAACCGAGACGTCCACAAGCCTCATGCTTATATGCTGGGTTATCGCGGGGTTCGCGTATATTGTTGGTCCGAGCAGCATGCCGAGCACGAGCAGGAAGAAACTGTCCGGAATCCTTGCCTTCTTAAGGGCATTAGCGATTATCACGCCTATGCCGAGAAGAAAACCGAAATACGTTATTATCAATACTATCTCGTCCATCAGCCTCACAAAAAAGCTTTCAAGCTCTTAATAATGGGGGTTCCCTTTTATTATAGTTAACGATTCCGTTCTTGTCCTCTCATGTGATTGTCCGAGAGTTGACCGCCTTTACTATAAAGGATTCCAGCCTTCCGTAGAGTATCCTGCGGCAATGGGAAATTTCGTATCCCGCATTCTCCAGACACTGCGCGGCAACCCTTCTCTTCGGGGTGAGCATCACTATCTCCTCTATCCCCTTCTTTGCAGCAGCTTTTGGGAATTTCTCATAGAGTCTCCTTACGACCGAGGGGTTTGCTATCCTCAGACCGAACGGAGGGTTCGTGACAACAAGGCTGTATTCTCCCCTGCCGATATAATCGAGAGTTTCCGCGTTCCCGAGACAGGAGAAGAGCTCGCTGCCGACGCCGACAGCTTCAAAGTTCATCCTCATGCCGTTAAGATTCTTCCTGAACCTGTCAGCAGAGCATATTCTGACGTCGCATTTTCTTATCTTCTTCTCAGCGCTATCTTTCAGCTTCTCAAGAAGCCCGGAATCCAGAAACCCGAGCCTTTGGAATGCGTAGCTCTTTCTGAAATATCCGGCAGGCACGTTCTTTGCTGCAAGGCAGGCCTCTTCCGGTATCGTTCCGCCTCCGGCCATCGGGTCCAGAAGGTTTCTCCTGCTGAAGAAGGAGGAGAGCCTTATCATGGAGGAGGCGATTGTGGGCTTTATGGGAGCGAAATGCTGGAACGGCCTCTTGTACCTCTTGTGAAGTGACTCTCCGCTCGTGTTGAGGGTTATTATGAACTGCTCTCCGCTCAGTTCTGCGTAAAACTCAACATCAGGCTCTTTGAGGTTCGCTCTCACCCTCGCGCCTTTCTCAGAAAGGAAGTGCTCCACAATAGATGAACCAACAACTCTGGCAATGTCCATTGAGGTGAAATTGTGGTTGCCTTCCCTCACCCCGCGAACAGCAAAAGACTGGGAGGGGAGCATGAAGGCAGAGTAATCCAGGCTTCTTGAAAGCTTCTCTATGTCACCCAGCGTCCGGACTTCGCCCAGAAAAAGGAGAACGAAAACCCTGTTCGCCTGCCTGAGGAAAAAATTCAGTCTGACGGCATCGTTGAAATCCTTTGATTCTACCAGAACCTTGGAGGGTTTCAGGTATTCCGAAGAATAACCAAGTTCTCTTAACTCTTCCATCAGAAGGTCTTCGCACCCGTGTTCGCATGAGACAACAAGCATAGAGAAATATGAAAGGAAAGATTTATTTTTATGAGCGTTTGAAGGATGGTGAGAATAGATTGTCGAAATGATCGAAGAATCGGAATTATGCTTAAGAAGTAAGCTGAAGGGTTTAGCGTCCATTTAAACTAAATTGTTTGATTAAAAACTCCTTCACAATTTCAAAAATTTTCTTGTGACCGTCTGAATTTGGGTGTAATCCGTCATCTAATAATTCTTGATATTTCAATTCTTTTAATTTTTCAAATACCTCGATGAAATATATTTTAT
>WAQT01000029.1 GCA_015520105.1 Candidatus Aenigmatarchaeota archaeon | reverse complement strand
CCTCTAATATCATTCACCTTTGGTTTTGAAGCCTTGGCTGAAACGGGTCAGCGGTTATATGCCGCTGACCTTGCCTTTATGAACAACCTTCTCTATGCAGCGAATTATTCTTTTCATAGTATCACTGTTTATATGGCGATAATATGTAAATATAAAAGTTAATATAAAATTTTTACAATAATGGTATTATATCTATATGTATAATCCGATAATATGAATAAAAGAATAATAAAACTTGACATCAAGGACAGGAAGATACTCTATCAGCTTGATATCAACGCAAGGCAGACAAACACCAGAATAGCAAAAAGCGTAGGCCTCAGCAAAGAGAGCGTGGCTTACAGGATAAACAGATTGGTGGGGAACGGCGTGATAAAATATTTTATGACGATTATAGACACCACAAAACTCGATCTTCTTTTCTTCAGGACATACGTGAAATTCTATTCCCTCACAAAGACGCTTGAAGAAGACATAATAGATTTCCTGAGGGCAAGGGTTGGCTGGTTTGTTAACATAAGAGGGCCATGGGACATAAACATAGCTACCTGGGCGAGAAGCGTTTATGAGTTCAGGGATTTCTGGAACGAGTTCAGGGACAGATATGAGAACCATATAGACAGGCACTGGACATCGCTTGTCACAAGAATGTGGCACTACAGCCGGTCTTATCTTATTGAGGAGAACGCCGGCAAACCCGCATACGACCTGCTTGGAGAGAACCCGGTACCCGTGATGATTGACATGACGGATTACAGGATTCTTGAGAAGCTCTCAACCAATGGAAGAATGAGATTCGTTGAAATAGCCAAGAGTCTCGGAATCGGAGAAAAGACCGTGAGGGACAGGGTGAGAAATCTTATAAGGAACGGCGTGATTCTGCGATTCAGACCATTCCTAGATATCGAAAAGCTGGGTTACGAATATTATAAACTTCATTTCAGGCTCAGGAACATGGACAGCAAAACGCGCAGGTCGTTGATAAACTATGTTCATCAGCACCCGCATATAGTATATATGACCGAGGCCATAGGAGGAGCTGACCTTGAGCTTGAGGCTCATGTGAGAAACACAGCAGAGTTATACGGCATAATAGACAGTCTGAGAGAGAGATTTGAAGGAAAGATTCTGGACTGCGAGTTTATGCAATATATAAAGGAAAATAAATTCGTTTATTTGCCAGTGAGACGCGGATAATGTTCTGACACAGAAATAACCCGTTAATGGGCAATTTAGAGCAGGGTTCGGGGCACGTCTAATTCCCATCAGGCCACGAAGAGGTCGATAAGATGGGAAGCAGGGACAGACCGCTCCACCGCAGGCCTGTCTTCGGAGACAAAACTCTTGTCAGGACCCGCCGGCTGCATGCAAGAAACAGGTAACAGCGCTTTTGAATAACTGCGCACCTTTTGCTTCAGGCCCGGTTTGTGGCTGTTCATTGATTATCGGGTGTGAATAGCCAGACACGCCGGCCCATCAACCGGCCATGTTGATATCGTTACCCAGAGCATACACTGTCCAGTCGTGACCGGAATTCGGCGGTATTCCCAATATCGTCCATTCATGTCCTGAGTTTGGAGGAATGCCATAAAGCTCCCCGCTTTTTCCGGTGCCTGTGCAATCATTGCCCAAGGCAAAAACAACCGCAGCGGGAGTTGACATAATAAAGTTTCCTATATGGTCGAACGGCCGTCTTTCAAGACCTCCGGAATCTTGATAGCCTGGAAGTTCCTTTATCTGCGGAGGTATCTGATAGAGCCAGTGCCCCGGAATCCAGATATAGAAAAGGTTTCCGCCTTTTCCTGTGCTTATGCAACCATTTCCCAAGGCAAAAAGGCTATTGAGGGTCTCTTTTGAAACTCCTCGGGCTAAGATGGTTATTGCATCATAATCTGAATGTTTCTTTCCATGATTGTGCTTTGCTTCAACTCCTGAGACGCCGCTAACCAGAATCGCAAAAACCATCAAAACCAGCAGGGAAGTCTTCAGTTTCATGGAAATCCCTCCCTGTCTAATTCTAATTGCTTAGGTTTTAAATTTTTTTCCTGTTTTCAGGAGCGTGTTTAATCAACCAGAACCATACAAGGAGGGCGTGCGAATGGGGAGCAAATGCTGTCTCCCAGAATGGAATTCGTGCCTGGAAGATAAAAGGCTTATTGTCAAGAAACGCTGCGCGTAAGAGCTACTTGCTTCAGCCGGATATCGATAATGATTGGCTGCGGCTGCCTTCTGGTTATCTGGCGGATAGTCAGACACCCCTGCGGCTCGGAAGCTTTAAAAATCTTACATTCACATTATCTCTATACGGAGGGATTGGATGGCTTTCAGGCTTTTCTCAAGAGGCGAAAAATACGACGACATTCCTGAACTGGAAGAGGAGTACGTAGAGGTAAACGTAATGGATTCTCAGCAAAACACAAAGCCCGGAAAAATAGGAATAAAGATAGAGAGCCTTCGCGACTTCGCTGACACGGACAGGATTCTCAGGCACGTGAGAGAGGGTCACATAGTATTTCTCAAGATAAAGGAACTCAAGGACAAGGACATGGGAGAACTCAAGAGGGCAGTGGACAAGATAAAGAAGGGCGTTTCAGCAAACAATGGCGATATAGCAGGAGTGGAGCAGAACTGGCTCGTGCTCACCCCGCACTACGCGGCTGTTCACAGGTGAGACAATACCTGTTATTTATTTGGGACTGGAGCCTTACAAGGGAAATTACGTTGCAATGCCGTCTTTTAATAATCATGATGTGGTCGCCTACGGAAGCGACCTTCTCAAAGTTTACGAATCTGCAAAAGAAATGGGATTCAAAAACCCCGTGATACTCTTTGTCCCGGAATTTCCGTTTATATAATCAGTCTTATTTCAGCCGCACGCTCTCCATGTTCTTCGGAGCTATGGTCTCAACCCTGTACGCTCTGTGTATATCCCTCGAGAGCTCCATTATCTTCTTCGGCTCCCCGTGGTTTATCACAACCCTTTCGGGCCTTGCTGTGAGATTCTTTATGTACGCCATGAGTTCCTTCCTTGAAGCATGGCCCGTGAGCCCGTGAACAGTCTCAACCTGAAGCTTGAGCTCAAGAGTTTTTGTCTTCCCTCCCTCGCCCGAGATGGGAATGCTCCTCCACCCCTTCTGTATCCTCGAGCCGAGCGTCCCCTCAGCCTGGTAACCGACGAATATAAGCTTGTTCTTGGGGCTGTGCGCAAAGCCCTTGAGATACTCCACTGCCGGGCCTCCTATAAGCATGCCCGATGTCGCTATCACCACTGCAGGCTCTCCTGACTCTATAATCTTCTCCCTCTCCTTGGGAGCGACTCTCTTGAACTTCTCGTAGGTGAAGGGGTTCCTTCCCCTGTGGAAAATCTCCCTCTGGAGATATCTTGAGAGATACTCCGGATAGGCAGTGTGTATCGCAGTGGCGTCCCACACCATTCCCTCCATGTAGACAGGGTACTCGAACCCGCTCTGCGCAAGTATCACCATTATCTCCTGCGCCCTTCCCACAGCGAAGCTCGGTATCAGGACCTTTCCTCCCTCCTCCATGGTCTTGTTTATGGTTTTCAGAAGAGACTCTTCGACCTCCCTTCTGCTCGGCATCACGTCAGAAGAGGCCCCGTAGGTGGATTCCATTATAACGGTTTCGGCTCTCTGGAATCTCGTTTCTGCAGGGTCGAACAGCCTAGAAGGGCCGAACTTGAAGTCTCCGGTGTAGAGTATGTTATGCAAACCCTCGCCTATGTGAAGATGAACGAGCGAGGAGCCGAGAAGATGTCCCGAGGGCTGGAACGTGAGCCGCATGTCATTCGTTATATCCGAGACCTCTCCGTATCCGAGCGTGATGGAATGCTTCACCGCCTTCTCCACCGCTTTCTTCGGATATGTTTCGAATCCGTTCTTGTGCGCCACGTCTATGTAATCGAGACAGAGCAGAACCATGAGGTCCCTTGTAGGAGGAGTGCAGTAGAGAGGCCCCGCATATCCTCTGTCATAGAGATAGGGTATGTATGCACAATGATCAATATGAGCGTGGCTAAGGACCACTGCATCTATGTTCTCCAGATTGAATTCCGGGACATCGAAATACGGAGGCTCGTTTGTCCCCGGGTCAGCACCGCAGTCAAGGAGGACGTTAGACCTCTTTGTCTGCACGAGTATTGAAGACCTCCCGACCTGCCTGAACCCTCCAAGGGCTGTCATCCTCACCCATTCCCTGTTCCTGTCGAAGTCCTTTGGAGGAGTGTTTATCTTCTGGCCTATCTTGTTCAGAAACCTCTTCCTGTACTCAAGCTCCGTGTGGAAGAGGTTGCGCACGGCCCTCACTATGTCGGAGTTTATCACAGGAGCCCTCTCTATCTTCGGGAGCCAGAGAGTTTCATCCTTTATCTTCCTGAACGTCTCTCCCCCTCTTCCTATCACGAGGCCGGGTTTCTGAGCCTCTATTATAACCTTCCCGAGTTCGGGCTCGAAGTATATCGCCTTAACACCCGCCTCCTCAGGAACTATGGACTCTATCTTCTCCTTTGCCTTCTCCATATCCAGCGTTATGGAGAGGTCTGGCCTCACCTCCAGCCGCTTCTTGAGTTCAGAAACTATCTCCTTTATCTTTGCCTCGCCATTCCTGAAGAAGTCTTTGTTCTTGGTATATAGAACTATCTCTGAACCCTCGAACATCACTTCCGTAATCTGCGCGTCAGCAGGAAGCCTTTCCTGCAGCTCCTTCAAAATAGACATGCTTTCTTCCTGTTTTGAGATAAAAGGGAGAATCCCTCAGATGAGCATTCGTTTCAGAATTACTCCATAAGCTTTTTAACCTCTTCCTCCGGAACCCTCCGGAAGCCCTTCCGGTCTATCACCACGACGTCTATGCTCCTTCCTCCAGAAGCGACGTCCCTCTTTGTCGCGGCCCTCACAGCCCGGACAGCGAGCTTTTTCGCCTCTTCTGCGTTCAGCCCCTTCCTGTACTTGTCCTCCAGAACCCCGAAAGCAGTGACAGAGCCGGAACCTGTGGAGAAGTATTCCTTCTCCTCCTGTATCGCCCCGGCCATGTCGAAACTGTAAAGCCTCGGTTTCGTGTCATAACCCCCTACTATGAGCTGGACTATGTACGGATAGAACCTCCTTGCATAGAGAATGTTGGAAATCAGGTTCGCTGCCGCCTCCACGGATATCCTCTCCTCCTCGCTGTACCTGTAGAGTTTGAACTCGGCCTTTATGTACCTCTCCAGCGCCTGCGTGTCTCCGGAGACGCCGGCTATCGTCATTCCTATGTGCTCCTCGAGCTGCATTATCTTGTCCGCGTCAGTGCTCGCCACAAGATATCCCATTGTCGCCTTCTTGTCAGCTGCAAGGACTATCGCGTCCTTTGCGACAATCCCGACAGTGGTCGTTCCGGTCTTAAGCTCCTGCATCTTTTGCTCCATAAAATCTACCCGAGAATGAGTGGTTTATAATGGAGCGGCCTCTTTATAAAGCTATCGCGCTAACCCATCTCCATTACCTCTTCCTCGGTCTTTCCCAAATCCCTCTCCAGCCTGTATATGTCCTGCTTCATGGCATCGAGATGGGCGAGTATCCTCTTCTTTTCCTTCTCGAACTCCTCGAGAGTCTCGAACACCTTTATGCCCTCCTTGAACTCGTTGAGCGAGACCATTGTATACGGAACCTTGTTCATCCTCTTAGCAACTGTTTCCACCACCTTCTCCAGCCACTTGTTCATCGCTACCTTGACTTCCTTCTTTATCATCTTCTCCTTGTCAAGATGCCTCTTCATTATCCTTACCACAGCGGCCTCGGGAAAAGCAAGCTTCTCCTTCTCCTCCTGCCCGCTGCTCTCCGTTGCCTTTTCCTCAGTCATCGAAAACACCTCCATGAAATTAAAACCGGATTCCAAGAACCCGCATCTCTTGTATATATAGTTAATTAATTATAAATTGTTAGTCCCGGTTCTTTATAAACACCAAAACGCAAATATAAGCATGGCAGAATTAAGCACCGAGGCAAAGGTAGGAAAGATACTCCTGATAATAGGAGTGGTGCTGGGGCTTCTGAGCCTTCTGGCCATGCTGTTTGTCGGCTCGATGATGATGTTCGGCATGGCTGGCCTTTTCGGAGGCCTGGTCTACGCAATAATTGCTGTGGACGTGGTAGGCCTTGTAGTGGGAGTCTTGGCAATAAAGAAGGCAATGGACGGAGAGATGAAGAGCGCCGGAATATACGGAATAATCTCGAGCCTTCTCCCTCCCCTGAACATAATCACGCTGATAGGAGCGATACTCTGCCTCGTGAGTCCGGAAGCGAAGAAGTAAACTTGACAGGCGGGTTATTTTTAAGCACCCGCTCTTATATATTTTATGCTCTGGCCTGACTTCTACACACTTTCGGTCATAGTCTTCGCCATTGTTTTGGCGGGCCTGTTTTGGAAGGACAGGAGGAATGTGGAGAGGCAGTCCATAGTTTTTCTCAGGAAGACCCAGAGGGGAAGGAGATTCATAACAAACCTCGGAAAGAGATTCCCGAGGTTCTGGCTCGCCACAGGGACTCTCGCTGTAGCTGTCGGGTTCTTCATGTCCCTCTACATCCTCTACTTCCTTGCAGACCTTGCGCTCACGAACATTACGGCTGAGCAGCCCGTTCCCGGCCTCGCCCTTGTTCTTCCCTCCCCGTCGGCCGAGACAGTGAGCGTTCCTGGAATAATAGGCGTCCCGTTCTGGTACTGGATAATATCCATAGCTCTGCTCGTCCTTGTCCACGAGGGCCTGCATGGTGTGATGGCCGCAAGGGAGAGGGTTAGAATAAAGTCGCTTGGATGGGGCGCCCTGTTCGTCATACCCCTTGCGTTTGTGGAGCCGGACGAAAAGCAGCTCTCCAGGAAGCCAGCGCTCTCCCAGCTCAGGGTGTTCGCCTCCGGCTCCTTCGCCAACTTCCTCCTCGCTTTACTCTCGTTTGGCCTCCTCTACCTCCTCTCTACAAGCGCCTTCGTCCCTGCTGGAATCGCCTACAGGGGAGTGATAGAAGGCTATCCCGCTGCTGACGCCAACCTAACAGGAGTGATAATTTCCATAAACAATCACACCATAGCTACAGTGGACGACTTTAGGGAAGCCCTCTCGGAAATCGGTCCTGGAGAGACAATCACAATCCACACAATGGTTTTTGAGAACGGTTCGCAGAGGAATCTCACCTTCTCCCTCGTCACAGCTCCTGCCCCGGACAACTCCTCGAGGGGGTTCATAGGAATAGCGAGACTCTCCCAATACATGGAAATGAAGCACGAGTACAGGAACTACGCCGGGCTCCTGAACTTCCTGGGAGGCCTCCTGTTCTTCCTCTTCATAATAAACTTCGGGGTGGGAGCCGCTAACCTCATGCCCCTCGGCCCCCTCGACGGCGGAAGGATGTGGAGCATAGCGCTGAAGAAGATAGCCCCCCGTCACCACAAACCCCTGTTCAGGGCCATCAGCGCAGCCACCCTGCTCCTCCTTGTGTTCAACCTCGGCCTCTCGTTCCTCTGAAAAGCTTATAAACCCTTTGCGTCAATTACTTTCATTCCAGCATGACTGGAACCCGGCAGCAACGCGCCTGTGTGTGCAGGCAGGTCGGTGATGAACTGGGGAGGTGTTATTATGAATTTCAAGCTTGTGATATCAGACCCGAAGACAAGGAAGGCATACCAGAAGGAGATAGAACAGAAGGCGTCCGGTCTTCTGGGAAAGAAGATAGGAGAGAAAGTTTCAGGTTCTCCGTTCGGGCTCACTGGATACGAACTCGAGGTCACAGGAGGCTCGGACAGGGAAGGATTCCCTATGAGGAAGGACGTGGATGGAACAGCGAGAAAGAGAATAGTTCTCAGTTCCGGTCCCGGCTTCCATCCAAAGAAGAAGGGCCAGAGGAAGAGGAGGTCTGTCAGGGGGAACACCATATCGCCTGCAATAGTGCAGGTAAACCTCAAGGTGACAGGCTATGGGCAGAAATCCATAGAGGAGCTTCTCGGAGTGAAGAAAGAAGAACCAAAGGAAGATAAAGAGAAGACGCAGGAAACCCAAAAAGAAGAGAAGACAGCAGAACAGAAGTCTGCTGAAAAACAGGAGAAACCATCGGAAGCTCCCAAGGAGCAGCCGGCCGGAGAGAAGAAAGAGGCAGAAGAACCGAAGAAAGAGAAGCCCGCTGAACAGCCGGCCGGGAAAGAAGAAAAACCCAAGGAAGAAGACAAGAAATAGCTTACAATTATTGGAGGAATCATGAAAGCTGTAATCCTTGCCGGAGGCAAGGGAACAAGGCTGAGGCCGCTCACCTATGTTGTCCCGAAACCCATGCTTCCCTACAGGCAAAAGCCCATTCTGGAACACATCATAGAGAAACTCAAGAAACACGGAATAACAGACATAATCCTTACAATCAGCCATCTTGGATACCAGATAAAGAACCACTTCGGAGATGGAAGCAGATTCGGTGTTAACATAGAGTATGTGGAGGAGGACGAACCTCTTGGAACAGCGGGCTGCCTGAACGCCCTGAGGGGAAAGCTCAACGAAACCTTCCTCCTCTTCGGAGGGGACAACCTCACGGACCTCGACATAGACGACTTCCTCAGGTTCCACAGAGAGAAGGGAGGAATAATGACCATTGCCCTTTTTGAATTTGAGCATAAACTCAGCTGGGGCATCTACCACCTCCACGACGACCACTCCGTGAAGGCCTTTAGCGAGAAGCCATCATTCATGCACAAGGCCGGAACCATGATATTCTGCATTGAGCCAAGGATATTCGACTACATCCCGGACAACAGGAACAATCCGAGCATAATAAACATCACAGACCACATCATACCCAGACTCCTCGAGAATGGCGAAAAAATCTACGGCTACATCCACAAGGGGGAATGGATAGACATCGGAAGACCTGAGGACCTGCACAGAATAAACAGCGAGGAGTGAACACTCTGTCTGCAGCATCATAGGCAAACAAAAGGCACGAAAAATACATCAGCTCCGTCAACCTTTTGCTTTTCTGTTGCTGAAAGGTTAGCAATAAATCCACTTTCCGGCCTGTAATGATTCACAAAACTTCTAAAAGCCCGCGTGATCTTGGGTGATGTTTTCACCTCTATCGGAATTACCTTCTTTCCTTTCTCAATCACAAAATCAACCTCTGTTTTCATTGCAGTTCTCCAGTACCTGAGATTGTATCCCCTCCGGCTGATCTCATTGTGCACGAAATTCTCATAAAGCTTTTCAAACTCCGGGTTTTCCAGATTTTCCTTCAGATAGTTTGCAAACCCGTAATCCACAAAATATACCTTCGGGTTCTTTCTCAACTCAGTTATCAGGTTTCTGTGAAACGGTCTTACCACAGATATTACAAAACTGTCCTGAAGCAATGAAAGGATTTCTTTGACTTCATGATACTTGAGACCAGAAAGTTCAGAAAGCGTTTCATATTTTAGAGGGTTTCCCATTACTGAAACCAGAGCCTTCAGCAGTTTTGTAACCTTCTCTCTGTATTTCATTCCGTAAACAGACGCTATGTCCTTTTCTATATAGGTTATAAACAGGTTTCTGAGAAGCTCTGCCTTTTTCTTCCTGTCATTTTCCATCACTATTCTCGGATAGGAGCCGAATGTAAGGTATTCGTGAAGAAGCCTGTTAAGCTCGTCAAGAAACACCGTCTGCTTCGGCTTTCCCGGTTTTTCGATGTCGATTCTGATCTCCTTATAGAGATTCCTGTATTTCTCTCCCTTGCTTCTCAGGAATTCACCGAAACTGAAGGGATAGAGGTCGAAAAACACAACCCTTCCAACGAGGTATTTCCCGAGATTTGTGAGGTCAAAGGAAGAAGAGCCTGTGATAATAATTTTAATCCCTGCAAATGCGTCGAAAACAAGCTTCAGTTTTTTCCCCACATCCTTTACATACTGCACCTCATCGAAGAGGAAATAGTTCTTGCCGCTTTCGAGATGAAATTTCACGAATTCTCTGCAATCCTCTTCAAACTTTATCCTGACCACATCGTCTTCAAAGTTTATGTAATGAATGTTTTTCTCCTCAACGCCCCGGGAAAGAAGCCTCTCCCTCAACTTCATGAGAAGCGTGGTTTTCCCCGCCTGCCTCGGGCCTCTTATGGCTATGATTTCCCTTTCATCCAGCCATCTACAGATTTCCCTCTCTGCTTCCCTTGGAATATATTTCATAATTTAAATTCGTTATTTATATTTATAAATTTTTTCAATTTTTTAGAAAAAACAAAGTTATTTCTCAAAAATATTTAGAAAAACTAAACTTCCAGTCTTTTCCTCACGGACTCACTCTTCAACTCCCTCAATGCATCAGTGGCAATCCACTTTGAAACTTTCGAATCCTTCTTCAAAATCTCCTCAGCGGTTTCTATTGCCTTTCTGTTGAGGTATGAATTCCTCTTCCCTATCTGTCTCAAAGCCCAGTTCACCGCTTTCTTCACAAAATTTCTTTCATCCTCCGAATTCTCCTTTATAATCCCGAGAAATTCCTCAAACCTTTCGTTTCCTGTCTGTTTGTCCTTCCATGCAAGAACAGCCATTAAAGCAAATCCCGCCCTCTTCACGAACTCCTCCTCGCGACAGGCCCATTCCTTTGCTTTGCGATAAGCGAGGTTATGCATCCAGAACAGATTCATACAGACTTGATCGCACACCTCCCAGGAATCGAAACCCCTCACCCATCTCTCCATCTGCTCTTCATCAACCCTGTCCACCTCATCAATCATGCTCGCCAGTATTCTTGTTTCCCTCGAATCCTCTTCCCATAATCTCAGAGCGAGTTCATGGTTCTTGCCAATTTCCTTTGCAATCCTCCTCAGGTCCGGTATGGAAACCCCGTAAACCTTATTCCCAGTAATCCCGAATCTCTTCATCCCTTCCGTGTTTTTCGAATCTGAAAGGGATTCGAGCTTCCGGAGAACGTCTTCGAGTTTTACCTTTTTCTCCATGTTTTTAATATCCACTTTCAAAATAAAAATTATGACCGCAAAAATCCAGCCAGCCATAATAGAGGACGTGGAGGAGATTTATTCCATTCTCAAAGGCTTTAACAGACCTGCCTACACCAAAGACTTGATCACCGATCTTATAAACAACAAGGATTCAATCTGCCTTAAAATCACGGACAACGGAAAGATCATAGCCTCCCTTGGGGCGAGAGCCGAAGGAAGAGACGCGTTCTGGATATATTTCGTTGCTGTGAGAATTGAATACAGAAGAAAGGGATACGCAAGACAGCTTATGGAGAAGTTCTTCGAGGAAGCTAAAAACAAAGGAGCAAAACGCGTTGCTGTGGATACCCCTGAAAAAGAGCTTTTCGAAAGGTTCGGGTTCATGGAGGTTGGAAGACTCCCGAAATGGCAGGGAGAAAGGGACCAGATAATAATGTTCAGGGAGATTTGAACATCACTTCCCGAACCTTCTCTGCCTCTGGGAATACTCCCGAATAGCCTCGAAAAACTGCTCCTTTGTGAGCTCGGGCCAGTACACATCGAGAAAAACAAGCTCGGAATAGGCTGACTGGAAAAGCAGAAAGTTCGAAAGCCTCTTCTCGCAGCCTGTCCTTATTATCAAATCCGGGTCAGCCTGGCCGTTCGTGTAGAGGGAATGCTTCACCACTGCCTCGTTTATCTCCTCTGGTCTCATCTCTCCTCTCAGAACCCTCTCTGCAATCCTTCTCGAGGCGTCCACAATCTCCTGCCTCCCGCCGTACGCGATGGCGAAGTTTATTACGTACTCCGAGTATCCCTTTGTCATCTCCCTGACCCTCTCCATCCTCTCGCGGAGGTCTTTTGGAAGAAGCTCAAGCCTTCCTATGAAGTTGACCCTTATGCTGTTCTTGTGCACGAAATTCTCGGGGTTCTCTATGATGTCGTCCATCTCCCTCCTCGCAAGCTCGAAGAGGAAATCCAGCTCCTCTTTATCCCTGCTGTGAAAATTCTCTATGGACAGGGAATAGAGCGTGACAGCCCTGATGCCTATCTCCTTGCACCAGTCGAAAACGCTCTTTATCTTCTCTGTTCCCCATTCATGCCCTTTCGACGGCCTCTCCATGAGACGCCTCGCGAACCTGCGGTTTCCGTCCGGTATGATTCCTATGTGATTGGGAACATTCTCTAACATGAAATCACTTGTGAATAGATACATTCTACATTTAAAAATATATGGTCTCACTGTTTCCTCCTGCTGAACGAATAAAATTCCCCTTCAATATATTCATATCATGTTCCGGAAGTATGGTCTCCTCGGCGTCTCTATGATAGTCCTCTCCCAAGTCGGCCTCTTCCTTCGCGTCCAGCCGCTTGCACAGTGGTACTTCCCGCTCGCGTGGATAGGTTACATTCTTCTCATAGACGCCGCGGTGTTCAAGCTGAAAGGGGATTCCATAATCTCAAGCAGGCCGCTCTCCTTCGTGTTCATGTTCCTCCTCTCCGCTGCAGTGTGGAGCCTCTTCGAGTACATAGGATACGCGTTCCTTAAGAATTGGCACTACACCGGTCTCGAGGGCTTCGGCTCCGCGCTTTCACTCGCGCTCTTCGGAATCCTCTCCTTCGGGACAGTGATACCCGCTGTGTTCGAGACCGCCTCTCTCCTCAACGCCATCCGCGGTTTCGACTCCCTCAAACTCGAGCACAGGCACAGGATAACAAAAAGATTCCTCTACCTCATGATTCTCTCCGGCCTGCTCTCCCTCGGGCTCACCCTTGCTTATCCCCGGCTCTTCTTCCCCTTCATCTGGATATCCTTCTTCCTCATCCTCGACCCTATAAACTACCTCCACGCCTGGCCGAGTATTCTCTCCTGTATAAGAAGAAGGAAACTGCACGTTCCTCTGTCCCTTTTCATAGGCGCAACGCTTTGCGGCTTCCTCTGGGAGTTCTGGAACTTCTATGCTATACCGAAGTGGCACTACACTCTTCCCCTTGCTGATTTCCTTAAAGTCTTCGAGATGCCGCTTCTCGGCTATCTCGGCTACGGCCCCTTCGGCCTCGAACTATACTCCATGTACCACTTCGCTGTTGGAATAGCGAGACACAGGGGAATTCCCATATTCAGGTACTGAAATGCATTAAGGAAACAATTTAAAACAGTAAACCGCACTCTGATAGCATGAAGGTCGAGATTCACTGCCACAGCCACTATTCCAAGGGAAGGAAGATTCCGTGGGAGGCCTTCCTCTCCCCTGAGGACATCTTCAGAATCGCAAAGGAGAAAGGCTATGGGGCTGTCGCTATCACCGACCACGCGGTGAACACATCATGGAAGGAAGCGAAGAGGGCAGCGAGAAAACACGGAATGATATTCATACCAGGCATAGAGGTCGCATCAAAGGAAGGCCATGTCCTCGCGCTCGGTCTCTCGGATTTTGTCCCTAGCGGTCTCGGGCTGGACGAAACGCTAGACCTCATACACTCGCAGGGAGCGATAGCTGTCGCTGCGCATCCATTCGACCTCAAGAACGAGGGCGCAAAGAAAAATCTCTCTGGCTTCGACGCTGTCGAGGTGTTCAACTCCCTCTGCCACGACAGGTTCTCCAACATGCTCGCCGAGCACTGGGCAGGAGAAAGGAGGAAGCCCGGCGTAGCGGGTTCGGACTCCCACACGGCCGCGATGATAGGCATGTCCGCAAACCACGTGAAAGCCGACACCCTTGATTCCGTACTGAAGGAGATAAGGAAAGGCCGTGTGGAGTGGGAAGGAAGATATGTTCCCATGTCAGTCATGACTGAATGGTTCAGGATGCGTCTATCATCCTCAAAGAACAGCGTGCTGAGATACGCCGACAGGAACTATTTCTTTCCAAAGAGATGGCTCGGGAAAGCCCTTATGAAAAGGTTCATAAAATCCAGAAGCCCGCTCTGGAACTCCCTCACAATATTCGGGTACAGTCTCGCAACCTTCTATAGTCTCTTCAGGTCGCTCAAATATTTCTGACATGCTCACGCGGTTCTGTTGCGGATTCATGTAAGTCTATTTATAAAACCCTGACATCCTATCCATAATTGCAGTGCGGGGATACCCAAGCGGTCAAAGGGGCAGGGCTTAGGACCCTGTGGCTAAGAGGCTTTTACGAGAGCTGACGCGTCTTCCAAAACCTCCGCAAAAACTCGTAAAGGCCTGGTACTGCCTTCGCCGGTTCGAAACGCAACACCCTTTTACGGGAGTTTACACTTCCGCAATCCTCTGCCTGACGGCAGGGAGTTTCCTGACGGAAACAAGCGTGTACGGAAAATACGCAAAGTAAACGCAACAGACGCTGCCGCAGGATGGAAGCGATAAGCTCCCTCTTGATGCACCTTCTGGTGGGAACAGGAGAAGGTGCCGGCAGGGAGTTTCCTGACGGAAACAAGCGTGTACGG
>WAQT01000028.1 GCA_015520105.1 Candidatus Aenigmatarchaeota archaeon | reverse complement strand
TTGCACCCCTTCACGGAACATCCGTTGCACTCGTATCCGTACTCCCCAACCCTTGCCCTGCACAGCTCCGCAGGCCTGAGGCAGTGTGGAATAAACACTATCTTTCTTTTTGCAGGAATCCTGCCGAATCTTTCCCTGTATATGCTGTTTTTGAGTTCCACATAGAGCTTGTCCACGTTCTCGGGGTTTATCCCAAGAAAACCCAGCGTGTTCTTGAGCGCCTTTTTTGTGGAGAGGTCCGCTCCTGTGCTTATCAGCTTCTGAATCAGTTTTTTCATTCACATCTCCCTGAGCCTCTTCACCCTCTCCTCAACCGGAGGATGCGTGGAGAAGAGGGAGTTGAACCAGTCCTGCCTGAAGGGATTCACTATAAAGAGATGGGATGTGGCGCTCGAGGCGTTTCTCAAGGGTTTGTGCCTCACGTAGTCTGATATCTTCTCCAGAGCCGATGCCAGCGCTCTGGGCCTCTTGGTAAGCAAAGCTCCCTGATAGTCAGCCTTGTACTCCCTCGAGCGGGAGAGGGCGAGCCTGAGCAGCATTGCCGCGAGAGGAGCAAAAATCACGATTGCTATAATGCCCGCTATGTTTGCCTGCTCTCTCGAATCGCCGTGGAAGAAGAGAGACCAGTATCCCCACTGAGCTATGTACGCTATCGCTCCTGCTATAGTCGCTGCCATAACCTGTATGAGCGTGTCTCTGTTCTTTATGTGGGCTATCTCATGGGCGAGAACTCCTTCTATCTCCTCGTCCTTTAGACGGAGCAGCCCCTGCGTGTACGCGACAGCGGAGTGCGCCGGGTCCCTTCCTGTAGCAAACGCATTCGGTGCGTCCGTGGGTATCACGTAAAGCTTCGGCTCCGGAATCTTTGCCTCCCTGCATAGCTTTTTCACCATGTTCTCTATCTCTATGTGCCTGCTCGGCCTCGCTCTGTACATCTTCAGGACGATAGTGTCGGAATACCAGTAGGAAAGGAGATTCACAACCACAGCGAGAAGCAGGGCTATGAGCATCCCCGAGAACCCTCCAATCACCCAGCCTGCTCCAAGAAATACCGCCATGAGCAGCCCGAGAAATACGAGCATGTCCAGCATAATTTACTGTTAATCCGGAAGTTTAAATTCATTTAACCAGAACTGACTGCTTCTGCTATACTGTCAATTCAAGCCCGTCCATTGCTGCTGTCGCGTTCCTGTAGGGAGAGATTCTTTTGACAATCTCTTTGTGCGTCAGTCCTGACCTGTGGGAGAAGTGGGAGAGCAGAATCCTTTTTGCATTGAGATGGCAGATGCTGTCAATGCCTATGTGGTGGGTCAGCCTTAGTCTTCTTGCGCTCCTTCTGTCATTCTTCCTTATCTGGTCTCTCGAGAACAGAAAAGGGGTGTTTGCGATGAGAAGGTCAGGATTCGCTTCGTTTATCAGCTTCTCGGTCTTGTGATAGAGGCTTCCGGCATCAGCGAGATAGGCCACGCTTTTGCCTTCGCTCTCAAGAAGGAAACCGTCGCAGGTTATGTTTTCATGCCTGTTTCTGAACAGCTGTATCCTAAAGCCGTCAAAATCGTAAAACCTGTAATAATCAAGCTTGTGCGGCACTATCTTCCGGTTTCTTGCAAGAGACATGTATGCGTGCCTTATGCCTTCCCTGTACACGTGGGGCTCGTGCATCATCCTGCTATGAAGCCTCCTGCTTATCAGCACATCAACCCGCCTTATTCTTATCCTTGCCACCATGGTGATGTGCCTGAGTTCGGCAAGCCCGCTTATATGGTCATGATGCTCATGCGACACAAAAAGGTAGTCTATCGGAAAGCCATGCCTCAACTGCTGCCTGCGAAAGTCCGGCCCGATCTCTACAAGAAGATTCTTCTTTCCGGTTTTTATAAGATAGGATGTTCTCTCCCTTCTGTCTCCGCTCCTGCACACCCTGCAGTCGCAATAGGGAACCGGGATGCCTTCGCTTCCTCCTGAACCGAGAACCAGAACCTTCATAATTAATTATGGCTGTTATGTTATTTTAATGAAGAGGCGTCTGCTCCATTCTCGTTCTATCCACCTACACATGTCGCCCATAAACCAATAATCATAAGAGTGATTTCATGGACAGAATTCTGAGAAAAGAAGATGGATAGTCTGCAGGAAACCGGACGGGTGGAGCGCATCAGACATAGCGCCGCACATAAGAGTATCAGAAAGAACCGTTCTCCGGTGGTGGAGAATCTACAGGATGCATGGATGGGATGAGCGCAGGATGCCGCACAGAGAGTTTGCGAAATGCCGGAACCATGAGAGACCTCATCAGGGATTGTTACTTAATACCCTGCGAATTATATTTTAACAGGGTATGACACATGCGGGTGGTCTAGAACATGTTTCCTGTGAGAGGAAAAAGTTTATATAATATTTACCCCTATATTATATCATGAAAAAATATCTTCTGGACAAGAAGGAAGAAATAAAAGAGCTTGAGGTAAGAAAAAGGCTTCTAAACCTTCCGGAAACCAGAAATTTCGTGATAAGCATTATAGGACCGAGAAGGGCTGGAAAGACCTATTCGCTCTTCAGCCTGATAAAGAATAAGAAAATCAAGAACGAGGATTTTATTTTTGCTAATTTTGAGGATGAAGATATAGCAGCACTGGAGAGAAAGGAGATAACAAAAATGGTTTCGTATCACAGGGAGATCTACGGAAAAGAGCCGGTTTTTGTTTTCCTTGATGAGGTTCAGGCTTTCGAGAACTGGGAAAGGTTTGTCTATACTCTGTTTGAAAAAAAGAAATATTTCATATACATTACAGGTTCCAACTCGAGGTTTCTAAGCAGGGAGATAGCAACCCAGTTAAGGGGAAGAGCGCTCTCCGTCCTTGTTCTTCCCATGTCCTTCAAAGAGTTTCTGTCTTTAAGAAGCATCGATGCACCGGATATTGAAAGGCTTTCAACAAGAAAGGAGGATGAGATAAAGAACATGCTGAGAAACTACCTGAAAGAGGGCGGGTTCCCGGATATTGTCATGACTCCGATAAACAGAAGGGTTTTCTTCCGCGATTACATAGACCTTATAGTTTACAGGGATGTTGTGGAGAGATATAGAATAAGAGAGCCACATCTGATAAAAATGCTTATCGGCTCCATGCTGCCTTCGTTCTCGAAGGAATTCTCGGTAAACAGAATCTTCAACATGTTAAAATCAAAAGGCATAAGACTCAGCAAAAAAGTCCTTTATTCCTATCTCCATGCTCTGGAAGACAGCATGTTTTGCTTCCTTTTAAGAAAATTCAGTTTTTCCGAGAGAGAAAGCGTGCTCTCGATACCGAAGGTTTACATGAACGACACAGGACTGATAAATTACACGGTCTCGACAAAATTCGGAGAGGACATAGGAAAAATCATGGAGAACGCCGTATTTATCGAATTGAAAAGAAGGGAGAGCGAAGGGAAACTGGACGCGTTGTTTTACTGGAGGGACTATCAGGGAAGGGAGGTCGATTTCGTTGTGAAGGAAGGTCTGAATGTAAAGCAACTCATTCAGGTAACCTATGCCTCCGGCAGGGACGAAATAGAGAAGAGGGAGATTAAATCCCTCCTCAAGGCCTCGGAGGTTTTGAAGTGCAGAAACCTGCTGTGCATAACATGGGATTTTGAGGGAGAGGAAACCCTGAATGGGAAGAGGATAAGGTTTGTGCCGTTGTGGAAGTGGCTTCTGGAGTTGTAAAACGTGTTTTCTGTGAGAGTATTCTATCCACCTACATATGTCTCCCATAAACCAATATCATAAGAGTGGTTTCATGGACAGAATTTTGAGAAAAAGAAGATGGATAGTCTGCAGGAAACCGGACGGGTGGAACGCATCAGACATAGCGCCGCACAGTTAAGTCGCGGCACAGGGCATAGAAATATGAGCGCAGGATGCCGCACAGAGAGTTTGCGAAATGCCGGAACCATGAGAGACCTCATCAGGGATTGTTACTTAATACCCTGCGAATTATATTTTAACAGGGTATGACATATGTGGGTGGTTAGAACAGGCGCAAGATTTCCGGTTGAATTATATGTTATTTCTTTCAATATTGAAGATCTTGACCCGGGTGCATACCATTATAACATAAGAAGGAGAAGTTTAGAACAACTTTGGAAAAAAGACCTAAGGAATAGAAGAAGAGAACTAATTTCACCATATATTGAAAACCCAGCAGCGTCAATAATATTCACTTCTGTTATTCCGAGATCAGAAATAAAATACGGGCTCAGAGCATACCCGTATTCGCTTATAGAAGCAGGACATATGGGACAAAATATACAACTAGCCTGTGCAGAGATAGGAATGGGTTGTTGCTCTGTTAGTGGATTTGTTGATGATACGGTCAAAGAGATACTTGATTTGACTGACGATGAAATTCCTATATATTCAATATGTATAGGCAGAAGAGGCAGAATATGAAATTAATCAGACATAATGCAATGATAAATGACATTCCTATAGCAATTCATACTTTCGATGATATTGAATCTGATAAGACTCCAGAAGATTTTGCCAGCTTTATAGAAGAAGATGAAGAGATTGGATTTGCTGGGTTCTCAAAAAGAAAACATTTAACAAATATCCTTAGATTTTATGATGCGCGTATAACTGGCGAATCGTGGGTGAACGTAAAAGACGTTCTCAATATCATTAAAGACAGTTTAGTGAAGTGTATAAGAGTGGCCCCTGTACAAAATATCAGAATTTTCGTTTTCCCGACAAGCTATGATTTTATTAAAGAAAAAATGGGAGGTGTCTCTGGGGCATGTTTCTGGAAGAACACAATGCTTGTTTTCATACATGAGAATTCAGACCTCACAGCTCTTTTAAAAACAATAGTTCATGAATATGCCCATGCTTTTTCATTAAATTTTCTTAAAAGAGAAACCCTGCAGGACCATATTGTTTTTGAAGGGGTGGCTGAAAATTTTGTAGACTCAATAACCGGCGGAAAGCCAAATCCGTGGGCGACCGCATTGAACAAAGAAGAATCAAAGCGAATATTTCAGAAACTCAAGAGTAAGATGAATTCAAAAAGAAATGATTTATACGAAGAGGTGTTTTTTGGGACAGGACAATATCCATTATGGGCAGGCTATTCGATTGGATATCATCTTGTTTCTGATTATTTAAGAAAAATTCCGGAAACAAACTGGCCAAAAATATTAAAAACACCAACCGAAGAGTTCTTATTCCGGAGCGGGTGGATGTGATGCAAAATATGAAAGAATGTGACTGTTAAGTCGGGTTTCTAAAATTACACCATATAGTTCAGCAGAAAATAGAAAAGGTCGAATCATGGCACAGTGCATAGAAATATGAGCGCAGGATGCCGCACAGAGAGTTTGCGAAATACCGGAACCATGAGAGACCTCATCAGGGAATTGGTTACTTAATGCCTTGTGAATTATATTTAACAGGCTATGACACATGTGCGTGGTTAGAACACATCTGCTTCATTCTCAGGGGCGCGTCTGATTAACCGGAGTGAACGCAAACCTCTCCTGAAACGCAAAACCGATACGGAACGGTAATCTCGGCCTGAAGATGCTTCAGTCATGTTTATTGATTCTTTCCTGTTGAGAACCGGTATCGGGAGTGAATTATTAGACACGCTCTCATTCTCAGGAAACTTTAAAAATACATTGGTTCATATTATTTAGTTAATCAAGCGGCGATATCATGGGAGAGTTCAGCGCAAGGGACATGAAGAGAAGAAGGAAAAAGTTCAGATGGAAGTCCACGAACTACAAGAGGAAGAAGCTCAAGCTCTGGAAGCTCGAGCCGCTTCAGGGAGCTCCGATGGGCCGCGGCATTGTGCTGAAGAAGAAGGGAGTGGAGCAGAAGCAGCCGCACTCCGGAATAATAAAGGCAGCGAGGGTGCAGCTCGTGAAGAACGGCATACAGGTCACGGCATTCGTTCCCGGATACAATGCAATAAGATTCATAGACGAGCACAACGAGGTTATGCTCGAGGGAATAGGCGGCTCGCAGGGAGGAGCTGTGGGTTCGATGCACGGCATAAAGTACAAAGTGACTGCAGTGAGCGGAGTCTCCCTTTCCGAGCTGCTGAAAGGAAAGAAGGAAAAGCCAAAGGGAGCTTAAGAGTTTCGCTCGGTAAGTGATAGCGTGAAAAGGCCTGAACGGACCATTATACGCATTATAGGTCTCGCGATATTCGCGATTGCCTGCCTTTTCGCATTCGATGCGTGGCTGAGGGTTGCGATGGCCGCAATGGGCATCGTGCTCATACTCATGTCATAGTGGGAACATGGAAAAGATGCTGCTGTTCAGCAGGTGGGATACAGAAGGCGTGGAGGTCTCAGACCCCGGTCTCAGGGATCAGATAAACCTGACTCCGGTTCTCCTTCCAAGGTCAGAGGGAAGACTCGCTCCGGTCCAGTTCCAGAAGAGCAGGATAAACATCGTGGAGAGGTTCATGAACAAGCTCATGGTTCCGGGCCACAGGGGAAAGAAGCACAAGCTCACGTCAGGAAGGTGCGTGGGACAGACCCTGAATCTTTACAACCACATAATAAAGGCCTTCGAGATTATAGAGAAGAAGACCAAGAAGAATCCTGTTCTCGTTCTGGTCAAGGCGATAGAGAACTCCGCTCCCATAGAGGAGGTTGCCTCCTACAGGATGGGAGGAATTGTCGCAAGAAACGCTGTCGTGGTCACTCCGCAGAGAAGGGTGGACCTCGCCCTCAGGCATCTTGCGCAGGGAATATACAAGTCGTCATTCAGCAACAGGAGGCCTCTCTATGAGGTTATAGCTGACGAGCTGATAACAGCCTCAAACAACGACTCCAAGTCCTTCGCTGTCTCGGAGAGGAACAGGCTGGAGAAGGAAGCCGAAGGCGCGAGGTAGTTTATTGCTGTTCGATGCTTTTCTCCGGCTAATGCCAAAGAATGTTATTTGTTCCTAACAATCCCGCCATGGTAAAACAACCGGTAAACTTCCCGGCCTTTGAACAGGATTCTTTCGGTTCCGGAGAACCAGTTAACATCCCCTGTCGATTCATCAATGTATTCAAAAGAACCGCTCTTAAACCTGTCCGGTCCCCTGAAAGGCCTGTTCTCTTTGACCTGTCGCATAGCCATTCTGAGAAATTCATAAACCTCCTTCTCCGGAACGGTATCGGAAGTTATTCTGCCGTAATAATTCATAGACCAGATAATCTTTCCGTTATCAAAAACAACTTCCTCGCCAATGAACGGATTAAACCCGTAATACCTGTCGCGATATTTGAATCTTCCGTCCGTGAAGATTAACTCCTTTGCGCCGTCTTCCAGAGTCGTTTCATTCCCTTCTCCCGTGCCTGCATAAGTGGCGATTTTGGCTCTGACAAGAAATCTGCTCAATTCCATAGTTAGATAATGACCGAATTATTTAAACTCTTTCGAACCGCTAACGGAGCAATCTATCTCAGAAATATGTTCCTGCTGTGCCTTTTGTGATACATGAACTCGTCCTCTGTGGACTCCCTTGTCTCCTTGACGAACTCCACAATCTCGGATACCTTGGAACTCATCTCGTCAGCGTAATAAACGACGACTGCCTCAGGAAACATCGGCTCCTTGGGAGAGCCGAAGTCGTTGTGCCCGTGGTGGCTGAGTATGATGTGGAGAATCTTGTTCCTCACCCCCTCCTCTGTTCCGAGCTCTTCCATAATCTTTGACAGCATGTGAAAACCCATGGGTATGTGTCCCTTGAGCTGGCCCCTGACAGTGGCCTTTATCCTTGTTGTCGTCTCTATCTCCTCTGTCTTTCCTATGTCGTGGAGAAGCGCTCCTGCCAGAAGGATGTCGCGGTCAAGCTCAGGGAACAGCTCCGCGCTGAGGAGAGAGTATCTAGCGACTTCGAGCGTGTGCTGGAGGAGACCTCCTGTCCAGTTGTGGTGAATCTCAACCGCTCCGGGATGCTCGCTGAACTTCGAGAGAAATGGCTCGCTGAACACCCTTTCCAGAACCCTTCTCACCTCCTGATTTGTGACAGACTCTATATGCCTCCCCAACTCCTCCCTCATCTCTCCTACAGGCCTCCTCGCAGGCATGATGAACTCCCTCGGGTCGTACTCCCCTTCGCTGAGAGGCCTTATGCTGTCCGGTGGATTCGTGGATATCCTCGGCTTTCCGTTGTAGATGCTGAACCATCCCCTGACGAGAACGACATCGTCTTTCCTTATGCTGTCGTATATCGACCTCACCTCTTCCTCATTCTCCCCTCCCCAGTAGAAGTACTCCACGCTCCTGCCCGTGGAGTCGGAAAGTATCAGGGAGAACCTGAAGCCCTTGGCGTAGGAGGAGAGGCCTTTCTTTATCTTCACCACGAATATGTCCTCAACCCTCTCGCCGTCCCTGAGTTTTGATATCGGCTTCTTTTTGGAATAGACCATAACGAAAATTGGACAGGGGATATAAAACCTTTTGCTGAAGGCGCTGGCTTTTGAGTTGTCTGCGATATAAACACTGTGTTTGCCGGAGTCCGCCACTAGGCGGATTGGGCAGAGCTTCCTCCAGGAGAGCGAAACCGTTAAATCGCTGTTAAGCGAGCCGACCGAATGGAGTGAGGGAGAGTTGCCCGAAGCCCGCTGTTTATTTCTGAGAAATCCATTCAGCAAATTTCTTAGCAAAAGAATCTTTGTATCTTTGCATTCTCCAATCTTGGTATTCTTCAAAAGTCATTTCTGCTAAAGTCTTGTTTGCGCCTTTAGGTATAAAGACTAAAAACAGTTCACTCCAATAGTAATCTCGCATTTCACCTCGCGGAAAATCGGAAAGCGAGCCTTCTACACTTGACTCAAAATAAGCCGGTTCGGATAAAGTCTCATCTAAATATGCTAAACAATTCCTGAATTCACAGTCTCGGGGTTTTCCATCAACCAATCGCAGAATACCATCGATACCAATTGTCTCAAGGGCAAAATTTACAAATGTTTTTGGAAACCCCTTAAGAGAATGGACGTAAAATCCAGAGTCCAGAGCAATACAGGGTTTTCCGATTTTCTCGTAAGCAAACAAAACCTTTTCTTTTGCAATCTCTCTCAAGTCATCACTTCGCGGTTCTGGTAATTCAAGAGGATAATGAACTACTTCAATTCCATATTGTGATAAGGCGATGCTTACAGAACTGACTTTTCCTTTGTTTGTTGTAGCAAAGCAGATTTGTTTCATGCATAATGGATTTCTCATTAAATTATAAATCTTTTCATTCCGAGACGGTCGTAGGCGGATTGCGTTGAACGTCTAGCGGTTATCTGAAGTCGCCGAAGGCGATTTGGATGAGGGCTGAAAGCCCGAACCAGATACCCGCTTGTTGTGCGCAGTGCTTAAAATCATTCCTCCTCCCTCTTTTCTTTTACCAAGGCTAAACATAAAAGTGTGTGGAATATCCTATCGGCGGATATTTGATTAAAC
>WAQT01000027.1 GCA_015520105.1 Candidatus Aenigmatarchaeota archaeon | reverse complement strand
GTCTATATGGTCTGTAAGTTCCTTGGACTGGTACCTGAACCTCTTTCTCATCTCCTTTGTGTCCTTTCCTTTCAGGTCATTGATGAGCCTGTCCAGCTTGTCCTGGTTTCTTGAAGCCATACTATATTATTGGCGAAACTCATATGTCTTTGTTCGGCAACAAATTATAAACGGCTAACTTAGGGATTGGCTAGTTTTGTCGCAAAGCCTGTTTACTCATGATTATTTTTAGCCATTCTAGTCTTTAAATTTCTTCGAACTATAAATGATTAAACGAAACCTTCAGATTATTATATACCAAATGAATCAGAGTGTAGAAAGCCCCCGGTGGGATTTCCTTTATATCCCCAGTTAACGGTGTTGCCTGCTATCCTGTATTAAAGGGGATGATACGACACTAAGAAGGGGGAATGTGTCCCCTTCTTGTGTTTTGAACCCACGACCTGCTGGTATCCTGCTGCCTGTTCTCACAGCAACGCTCGAACGACCGTCTTATTCTCATAACCCGGAACCGGTCAGGGCTCCAGACTCAAAAGACCAGCAATACAAGCCAGCCGCTCTGGCCAACTGAGCTACGGAGGCTTTCACTCTTTATTTATTTAAACCTTAATAAATCTTAACATGGACCTCACTCTGCTTAAGGACCTTCCCCTGTTTCAGGTAACAGGCGACTTCATAGCCCAGATAGCGCACTCAAACGCCCTTGTTGTGGCAGCCTTCTTCTTCCTCTTCGTAATCCTCGCATACAAGGCAGTCCAGATGCTCATGAAGGCCTTCGTGATAGGCCTGATATCAGCCTCCTTTCCTGTTGTTGCCTTCTTTCTGGGCCTCGATGTTCCCCTTAGCATAGGTTC
Organism: Candidatus Aenigmatarchaeota archaeon; assembly: GCA_015520105.1. Taxonomy (GTDB): domain Archaea; phylum Aenigmatarchaeota; class Aenigmatarchaeia; order QMZP01; family QMZP01; genus WAQT01. The sequence continues at coordinate 8,022 of WAQT01000027.1, read as the reverse complement.
AGTCCTGACCTTCGGCATCTTCGGAGCGTCCGCCTACATACTCTACAGCATGATAACAGGAAGCGTGAAACTCATGAAGCTCATAACCTCCCCGTTCAGAAGGTTCTTCAGGGAGAAGCCAAAAGAGTATCACCATCATGTTCGGACCGTGGTGATAGAGAAGAATGACAAGAAGAAGCGCTGATTATGCTTCGAGTCCGAACACTGCGGCGTTCTCTCCTCTCCTTATAACAGAATGCATATAGAGATTCCTCTTGTCCCTCTTCCAGCGAAGACTCTTCTCCTCCCCATCAAAAGAGAGTGTGAGCGTGAACTCTTCCGGAACCCCTGAAAACTCCTCCCTCATCATGGTCCCGTCGTCAAGCGTTGCATTCTTAATATCGCTCCCGACAGCCACGCTCACATCTATCCGGGAACCCATGAAGTTCGCCACAGTCACGTTCACTCCTCCGTCAGAGGGATAGGAGAACACCCACACGAAGCCCGGATTCGCGAACTTCTCCCTCAGCGAGGACCTCATGAATTCCGTGAAATCCGAGAGCGTAGCCTCAGGCGAACCCGAAACTATCCCGAGATTGAGGGCATGCGGGAACTCCCTCTCTATGTTCTCCCTCATGTAGCGGATGTCATCCGTCTTCCCAGAACCGCTCCAGAAGGATAGCGGAAGCGCTGAGAAAAGAAGGAAGCACAGGATTATCGCGCCTATCACGAAGTATTGGCCCCTCATTCCTTCCTCCTCAGGTAGAGCTTAACCTTCACAGGGTCATACGACGAATATCCTGAAACAATGTAGGTTGAGAGCCATACCTCCTCACCGGACGGAACGTTTCCGACGCAGCTTCCTGACGGTTCGCATATCTCCACGCTGTCCGCGTAACCGGGAATCCTGACAGAATCCTCTATTGCAGAATAGTTCCTTTGCGACGCATAGAGCCTGAGCTTTGACTCGTCAGCAAGCCTCTGAAGTTCCTGATAGCCCTTCTCAGAGACGCCCTTCTCATCAGGAGAGAAGGAGAGCATCGCCCCGACCGCTATCATGAACCCTATTATTATCACCCCGGCCATGACAGCCTCGAGCATGTACCAGAATCCTCTCATCGCTTTATATTTTCCGGGACTGCTTAAATTATGCCTTCCTGAACGCCATCACGTACACCCTGCCTCTCTCCTTAACAGGAAGAATCCTCTCCAGAAGCAGAAGGAGTCTCTCCCTTGCTGAGAATGGTTTGAAGCTTCCCCACACAGGAGAAACCAAGGAGAACACGGAGCCGAACCACGCATCCTCCATCCCGCAGCGGCCAAAGGCCTCAGAGACCTCTCTCCTTGAGAACAGGCGCATCCTCATCGCATTCCCTTCAATCCTGACCCTCTTGAACACGCTTTCCCTGCTCTCCGTCTTCACGGCACGCCTCTTCTCCCTGTCGTGAATGCTGGCAAAGGAGACCACAGCGAAGCCCCCGGGCTTCAGGACCCTCGAAATCTCGGATGAGGCCTTCTCAAGGGAAACTATGTTGAGAACGGAGTGCATGCATATCACGCTGTCGAACGTTCTGTCAGAGAACGGCAAGAGTTCCGCGTCTCCCTTCACAAGCGCTGCATCTCCATGATTCTCAAGCGCCTTTCTCAGCATCGCTCCGCTGGAGTCCACACCGACACAGCCATTAAGAAAACCCAGATGAAACCCTGTTCCGCACCCGATATCCAGAACCCTCCCCCTCGCGAATCTTCTGATTGCCTTCAACTCAAGCCTCCTCAACCGCATAGTCGCTGGGCAGCTGTTCCTGAGGTCATAGCCCTCCGCGACCCTGTCATAGAATTTTTTCATAACCAGATATTGTCGCAGGCCTATGTAAATCTGCATCCAGAAGAAGAGACGCGTTCCACGCGGATTCACTTGTCGTGTCTCTTAAGATTGTCCAGAACGGTTTCTTCTCTGCCGCAATTGCGTTCATCAATCAGGTCCTCATACCTCTTAAGATTGTCCAGAGGAAAGAGAAATTCAGATTTAACGATTATGTTATCGTGAGATATCACTCTGTAATCTATCGGTTCCTTGCCAAGGAGTATTCTTAACATGTTGTCGAAGTAATCCCCGAAATGGTCGCCTTCTTCTCTCCATTGCCTGTACTCATCCATAATCTTCCTGAGCCTGTCCAACATGAATATATTTGGAATAAAACTATTAAAACTCATTTCCCGATCATTCGGATCCTGAAATCCTTCTCTGCTTTCCCGAACATCCGGCTGTGAGAAACATAGGCAGCGACGACTGCAACCAGCGAACATATTGCTATTATGATATACGCCGCTGTCGCGGACACCGAGAACGCTTCAGCGTTTCCTGTCACAGCGGCTGACCGGCTTTCTGGAGGCGCTACGAACAGCTCTATGTTTGCTTCAAACTCTCTCGACTCCGCGAGGGCCCTGACTTTCACATGGAGCGTGTAGAATCCAGTATTCCTCGGCGTGACGTAAACCCACACCCTTTTGTTCCCTTCAACTCTCTCCTCCCTGCTGTAGCTCAGCCAGTCTTCGGGAACGCCAGTCGCTTCAATCGCGAACCCCTGCTCCTTCTGTGAGTATATATCGATTGCTATCGCCTTTGACCTGTGCTGGACCACGTCCATAGACAAAGGCGAGATGCTGACCTTTGCTTCCCTCTCCGGCTCCGGAGCCGCGCAGTCGTGCGGGCAGGTCGTATAGCTCTCCCCTTCTTCGCACACGCCATTGTAGTTGCACGCGAGGACAGGAGAGATTTCGGCCACATAAATCTCGAATTCCATGCTCTCCGAGGAACCGCACGAGGAGCCTGCGTATATTCTCACCTTGTGGGTTCCCGCTCCTTCCATAGCGAAGGAGGAGTGAAAGACCTTCCTCTCTCCAGAACCTATATAAGATGACACCTGTCTCTTGAGTCTTCCGTTGTCATACACCCGAACATACGCATTAGTCCCGTCGCCTGAATTCTCAACTGTGGTTGTGACATACGCTTTGTTTCCCTCCACAATCCAGTCTGAGTAATCCAGAGCGGTTATAGATATGCCGCATTCTTCCTCTGCTGAAGGGCCTTCTATATATACATAATCGCTTCCGTAACCGCTCCTTCCGCGTTGGTCATAAACCCTGACAGAACATTCCACCCTCTCTCCGTCACCGGCATCAGGAAGGAACCTGTCCTCTGCGTAATCAGAGCCTCCGCTTATCCTCTTTACAACGTTCCTTTCAAGCCTCTCGCCAACCCGCCATTCGAATATGGCATGGTCAAGGTCTCCATCGGGGTCCGAGAAAGACGCCCTGCAGTAGAGGGTATCCCCTGCATCAGGCTCAGAAGGGACTATCCTGACATAGTCAACAGAGGGATTTTCCAGCTCGTATTCTGGAAGAACGGAATAGGAAACCGTCTCGGTGTCCTTGGAGCCGCAGTCGGCCTCAGCCTCAACAGTTATGCTCCCGTCACCCGAAAGGTAATAGTCGTGCGTCACGCTGGCGTCCTCCCCGGGAGAAAGTGAAACGACGCCAGTCTTCACAACGCTTCCGTCCACCCTGAGCGAATATGATATGCTGCTCTCCCTGATTCCGGTGTTTCTTACACCGAACGTTATCTTCCCGTCAGAATAGGACAGACCGTGCACATCCGTTCCGCACTCCTGTTCCACGAATATCTCCTTCTCAACGCGGGACGTGTAACTCAAACCGCTTGTGTCATAGACAGTCGCCTCGCACGCGACAGTGTCCCCTTCGCCCGCAACGCCGTAGTAAAGAACGCTCTGCACGTTGTCGCTTCCTCCATACGCTTCCCTGTCCTGCGCCTTCACCAAGTCGTTGTTCACATACCACCTGAATCTCACGTAATCAAGATTGGAATCCCTGTCGGAAACCTCTGCTCTGCAGCTTATGTCATCGAACCTTGTCGGGTTCTCCGGATAAAGATAAAGCGAGTCTATAACAGGGGCCTCGTTCCAGCCTTCTTCAGAGCTGACCGTTATCCTGAAGCTGTCCTCTGAATATCCTCCGCAGGAATACGTTATGTTTATCCTTATGTCCGAATACCCGTTGCTGTTTGCGGCGCATCTGATCAAGCTTCCGGAAACATCGCACGTCACAACATCCGTGCCTGATTGTTCCTCAATGGAAACTCCGGAAACACTGCCATGATATAGGGAAACATCTATATCGACGCTGCTGCCGAGAGATATCACATAATCCGGAACACTTCCGCCGTCTCCAGTCTCGCAGGAACGAACGGCCGGAGAGGCGAAAAGAGCCGTGAGCAGAACAAACATCGCTGCAATCGGGACTCCTAATCGGGACATATAATCACCTATTGTCATCAATAAGTAATGACATATAAAGATTTAAATACCTTTCGCTACTCTCTTCTCATTCTTTCGAGAAGAAGCTTCTTCTCAGTCACGGACACAAGGGATTTCAAGGCATCTATGCTCTCAGGCTCGGAGCACAGCGCATCAACACCCACATTTATCAGCGCCTCCACGGAGTTTCTGTCCCCGGCAGCATCGCCGCACACTATGGTCTTCACTCCGTTCTTCCTGCACGCCCTGACAGCATGTTTTATCAGGCTTATGACAGGCCTGCTCCTCTCGGAGTATATCCTTGATACCTTCGGGTTGTCCCTGTCCGCTGCAAGCACGAGCTGTCCCAGAACGTCGTAATTAATCAGGACAAATTTCGCGCCCTGCCTACACACTTCCTCGGCCTCTATCGCCGCTGCAGGTGTCTCGATTGCCACGCCGAAATCGCTCATTCCGGTCATGGACTTGAATGTCCCGATTTCTTCGGGAGAGGACACGAAAGGAATCGCGTAAAAGACGTTGTCGAGCCCCTGTTCCCGAAGCCTTCTCAGCGCCCCTGTTTCGCACATCAGAATTTCAGGATTCCCGATTGCCCTTCTTATGCCATGCCAGCCTATTATGGGATTCCCTTCCTCCGGCTCCTCCTCCATGCCTTCGGAGTAGTCCATCTCGTCTGTCCTTATATCCAGACCCTTGTAGTAAACCCTTTTTGGATAGACCATCCTCGCGAGCCCGCCAAGGCGTTCGGCTATCAGGGAAGAGAGCCTCTCGGGCTCGTTCGTTGCAAGAAAGAATGGATTCTGGGAGAGTTCCGGAAAAAGCATCTCCGGCCTCAATATAACTATGAAATCCGATTTTCCCGCTGTTTCGCTCCCCGCTCCCGGAGAGGAAAGCACCATGCCAACCTCTGTCGCTATGCCTGCCGGAGGGACGGATGCGTCTTCCCTGTGTTCCTCAAAGCCCGAGGATGCCGGGATTCCGATGCTCTGGATGCTCTCTGCGCTCTCGGCCAGAGGGATGCGCAGCACCTGACCTCTCGAGGCGTCCACAACAACCTCCTGACCCTCTCTTATGAGGGAGGTTGCGTTCTCCGCAGCCACGATGCAGGGCACCCCGAACTCCCTGCTTATCACAGCGGCATGAGACATCCTCCCTCCCTCCTCTGCAACGAGAGCGGACAGCTTCTCCATATACGGAACAACATCCGGATAGGTCATGCTCATCACAGCCACGTCTCCCTTCTCGATCATGTGAAGGTCGCCCGGAGAGTTCACTATCTTCGCTCTCCCCTTTGCCTTTCCAAGGAATGCCGGAATGCCTCTGGCAACAACCTCTCCGTTCTCTTCATCCTCCGGGATGTATGTCCCGAAGCTTGAGAGTGGCCTCGCGTGAATAAAGAACACCCTGTTTCTCTCTATTGCCCATTCAATGTCCTGAGGATGATTGTTGAAGTGCCTCTCCGCCCTCAGCGCCATGCCCACTATCTTCCTTATCTCGGCCTCGGAGAGCACCTGCAGGCCGGAGTTCTCCCTCGGAACAGGCTCCTTCGCCAGCGCGCCCGTCAGTTCGTCTTTTCTCTTCATCCATTCCTTCTTTCTTACAACCCTCGACACAATGTTTCCGCTCTCCCTGTCTATCACGTACTCGTCTGGAGTGACTATCCCTGATGTTATGGCTTCCCCAATGCCCCAAGCTGCTTCTATCACTATCCTCGACCTTTCCCTTGTTTCAGGCTGCGACGTGAACGCGAATCCCGACTTTTGCGGGTCCAGCATCTTCTGGACCACGATTCCCATCACAGGGACCTTGGTTATCCTTCTGGACTTCCTGTAGAGCATCGCCCTCGGGCTGAATGCAGACGCCCAGCACTCCTTCACTGCCTCAAGAACGTTCCTCGCTCCCCGGACATTCAAGGATGGACTGAACTGGTTCTCGAAGTTGGCATAGGGAAGCTCTTCGGACCTCAGGGATGGCCTCACAGCGACCCTGACCTCCGTTCTTCCCGCCTTTATCAGGTCGAGAGCGATCCCGCCAAGCTCTTTCGCCTCCTTTCCTATTGATATCTCCTCGTAGGCCTCCTTTATTTCCTTCTCCATCGCTTCGGGAAACTCGGCTTCGGTTATGAGCTTCCGTATATCCTCGTAGGCCTGCTTCAGCTCGCTGTAGTCCTTGTAGGAAAGTCCCGTGACTATCTCTGCAATCCTGTTCCCTATCCTTGCGGACCTCAGAAACTTCTCGAACCCCTCGCTGGTTATAACGAATCCCGGAGGAACAGGAAACCCCGCGTTCATGAGCTCTCCAAGCGCGGCTGCCTTGTTGCCCACGTTCTTGCTGTTCCTGTCCGCGTCCTCGAGCTTTATAACGTACAAGAAACCACCTCTTCCGGCAGCCGGGAGTATTTATTAATTAACGTCATTTAAACAATTTATGCTTGACCCCACAGCGGAAAAACTCAGGAGCGAGACGCTGAAGTGGCTCGAAAGGCTGGAGAGCGAAACCAAGGGAATGAGAAAATCCGAAAAGGCAGACTCCTCCGTGGACTCGTCGATAGAGAATATAAAAGCGTACATCTCGGACTGCAAACACTTCCTCGGGAAGGGCGACTTCATCAACGCGTTCGAGGCGGTGATATACGCGTGGGGGATATGGGAGACCTGCCTCAGGACAGGTCTTCTTTTGAAGGGCAAAGGTTAGAGAGCGGGCATTCCGGACAGACCGGCTTCTTCCTGCAGAACCTCTTGGCAAGCTCCACTATCAGGGCGTGATACTCCCTGTACAGCCCGACGTCCCTCGGAAGCTTCTCCTCGAACATCCTCCTTATGTCCTCGTAACCCTCATTTCCTTCCAGAATCCCCAGCCTCGAGAACACCCTCCTCGTGTACGCATCCACAACGAAATACGGCTTCCCGTGCGCGTAGAGGAGTATCGAGTCCGCTGTCTCGGGTCCGATTCCCCACAAAGACAGGAGCCTCTCCCTTGATGCCTCATCGGAGAGCGAGGCCAGAATCTTGAGCTTCCTCGCCTTCTGGTTGTAGTATCCCGCCGGCCTTATCGCCTCCGCAATCCTCTTCTCAGACGCATTCAGGACATCCTTCCTTGTCCTCAGTCCCATCCCGGCCATCCTGGCCAGCGCCCTCTCCACATTCCTCCAGTTCGTGTTCTGCGTGAGGACAGCGCCGACCGATATCTCCCACTCCTCAGGCTCGAGTCCGTTCCCGGCCGGCCACCAGTTCTGAGGCCCGAATGCCTCAAGAAGGGTTTTGTATATTCTGAGAAGCATATTCATAGATGCGTTGTTGTTTTTAAAGTAAAGGATGAACAAATAGATATGGATGTAAAACTAATTACTGATACTATCCGAGATTCAATGCTGATACTCATTGCAGCATTCTCCGGAGCTGTTCTAGGCAAACACATTCCTGTTAGTGGGAATGCTGACTGGACAACAATTGTAATTATCACTACATTAGTAATCCTGTTCGCAGTCTATTTAACCCATTGGAGTACTAAACAAAAAGACAAGACTTCTTCAAAACAGATGTAGATTTAATTTATTTTAACTTCTCACCCTGAACCTCCCCAAGAGCGAGGACCAGGCCGCGTATGTGAGGACAAGGAAGGGGAATATCTCCAGCCTGCCGAGAAGCATGTCAAGCATCAGGACAATCTTTCCTGCAGGATGCATCCCGGAGACGTCCAGCACGGAAAG
>WAQT01000026.1 GCA_015520105.1 Candidatus Aenigmatarchaeota archaeon | reverse complement strand
CGACTGGATTAATTGACGGAATGGTTTTGTGTCCATATTGAGTTAATGGCGGTTAACCGCTATATAACTCAACATTCCGTCACTTTATCTTAACAGTTTCCCCTTTAAGACGCGTGCAAGAGCGTCGAAAAGCCGTTATGGAAGCGTGAGCTCCTGTTGCGTTCACCTGCGTGTTTTTCCGTTAACGCTTTTTGCAGAAGGCGGGAGCCTCGAAAGGCTGTTGTTTCGGGAATCCCGGCCTCCGCTTGATACAGGGGATGAAGATGCTGGACAGGATAAAGAATGCAGCGAACAGCAGGAAGGACACGAAGTTCTATTTCTTCTCCGGAAAAGGCGGTGTGGGGAAGACCTCTGTCGCGTCCGCGACAGCGCTCTGGATGGCCAGGAAGGGAAGAAAGACGCTGATAATATCCACGGATCCCGCACACTCTCTCTCAGACTCCTTCGGGAGAAAGATAGGAGGAGAGGTTCAGAAGATAGCGAAGAACCTCTATGCTGTGGAGATAGACCCGAAGAAGGCAATGGAGGAGTACAAGGAGAAGTTCATGCCAGAAATCGAGAGGATGGACTTCCTGAAGGGTCTTGGTCTTGATGAAACCTTCGACATAGCAGGCATGACCCCCGGAATAGACGAGGTGGCATCGTTTGACAAGTTTCTCGGATACATGAACTCGAGAGAGTATGACGTGATAATATTCGACACCGCACCCACAGGCCATGCCCTTAGGTTCCTTTCCCTCCCGGACGTTCTCGATTCGTGGATAGGGAAGATGATAAGGATAAGGATGAAGTTCTCCGGCATAGCGAACATGTTCAGAAAATTCCTTCCGTTCGGAAGCGAGGAGGAACAATCCATTGGAACGGAGCATCTGGATGAGATGAAGAGGAGGATAGAAGAGGCGAAGAAGATACTCACGGACCCCGAGAAGACGTCCTACAACATAGTGATGGTGGCTGAGGCCATGAGCATATACGAGTCTGAGAGGTCTCTTGAGACCCTTAACGAATACGGAATACCTGTGAAGGCCGTGATAGTGAACCAGATCGTCCCTGAGAACGGAAAGTGCGAATTCTGCGCAGCAAGAAGAAAGCAGCAGTTATCAAGGCTTGAATATATAAGGAAAAGATTCGGCAAATACAGGATAATTCAGGTTCCGCTGTTCAAAGAGGAGGTTCATGGAATCAGGGCGTTGGAGAAGATGGGAAAGCATATTTACGGCTCATCTTCTTCATAGTCTTCCTCTTCGCTCTTCTCTCTTCTGCTCTGTATTCTTGCTACAACCATTGCAAAGATAAAGAGTATAGCTCCGGACACTATAAGTATGTACGAGAGCGTTTCAAGAGTGGTGTCTCCGCAGTTGTTGTCCGCGATGCCGTCGCAATCCTCATCTATCCCGTTCCCGCATACCTCCTTTGCAGGCTTTATCTCGCCTTCGCAGTTCTGCCATACCCCTCCGACGCATTTTGTCACTCCCTTCTGGCAAGCCCCAACATCGCTTCCGCATTCGCGCGTTTCTCCGTCATTGCAGAACACCTGCGCTGACGAGAAAGGCATAAAGAGGAGCGTTGCAAGCGCAATCGCAAGAAGAAGTGCTCTGCTTTTATCCATGTTTTTTAAGTTGTGGTCATGAGTATAAATATGTTGCCGAAAAGAAGCGTGCTGGAGATGATAATAAGGGATGCATTGAAAGGGAGGATTGTGCGTTCCCAGTCTGAGCTTGAGAGAATTGTGAGTTCCCGTCTCAAGGCCGTGGACCCGGATTATTCCGTGAGCGGAGAGAGATTAAGGAGGATTGCACTTTCTATGGATGGCATTATGATAAGAATTATTACAAGAAAAGGAAGAAAGCCGGATGCATGCCCTGTCTGCGGAGGAACTCTGAAAGACGTGAAAGGAACAAACCTTGCCGGAGAGAGAGTAACCCTTGGGGCAGAATGCGAAAAATGCAGTTATAGCGGAAGCAGGGGTAAATGGTCTCCGGGAAGATATGAGTTCTGGTTGAAGAAATAGCTATTTCTTCAGCACCCCTAATATTCCGGCCAGTATTCCTATAACTCCTCCTACCATATAACCGTTTCCGAGAATTATGGCAATAACAGAAAGAACGATAAAGAGTATTGATGTCACATTCGCCTTCTCCGGCCTTATTTTTATGAGCAGCGAACCCACTATGACGCTTATTCCCGCAACTATCCCTATAATAAGAGAGTCTCCCAACGATATTATACCAGAGTCTATCAGCGGGGAGAAGGAGAATCCTGATACAAGGAATGAAAGAATGTCTGTTTCTGACAGCATTCCTGCAATGCTGTTGATTATCATCGAGAGTCCTGATACAAGAGAGATGAGGAACGTTAGAGGAACTCCGACAAAGGTCTGTTCTGATTGAGCGGTCTGGGGTTGAAACGGAATCTCCTGAGGCTGCGGTTGCGGTTGTTGAGGTTGGGGTTGCTGGAGCTGCGGTTCCAGTGGTTGGGGTTGCGCTGCCTGCGGTTGGGAAGGAGTGCCTGGTTGCTGGAGAGACCCGGCCTGCGGCACGCCCGGTTCTGGAAAAACCTCGGAGAAGGCCTGGTCAATCTCATCATCGAACCACCCGGCTTCCTGGAGAGCCTTCCTTATGGCATCCCTTGGGAAGCCCGCAGCGCTCTGCTCCCTTATATAATCAACTATACGGGAGTCTGCCATATATTAGAATTGCCAACGATTGCTTATATTTGTTCGTGCCTGTTTGGCTTCTGAAGGTTGTTTTTTATAGACAATTCCCAAACTTTCTTTGAGATTATGGAGAAGCTCGTGCTTGTGGATGAGAATGACAGGGAAGTCGGCCAGGATGAGAAGATAAAAGCCCACAGGGAGGGCAGGCTTCACAGGGCGTTCTCGATATTCATAATGAACAGTAAAGGAGAGATGATGCTCCAGAGAAGGGCGCTGTCGAAGTATCATTCTCCAGGACTGTGGACGAACACCTGTTGCAGCCATCCGAGGCCGGGAGAAAGCGTGATGGAGGCTGCACACAGGAGACTGAAGGAGGAGATGGGATTCGACTGCGAACTCGAGGAGGCTTTCTCTTTTATTTATCGTGCAGAGTTTGACAACGGCCTCACGGAACATGAATTTGACCACGTGCTTGTGGGCTGGTGCGAGAAGGAACCGGAACCGAATCCGGAAGAGGTTGAGGAATGGAAATGGGCCTCTATTCAGGAGATTGAGAGAGACGTGAAGGAGAATCCGGAAAAGTACACGTACTGGTTCAGAGAAGCGCTCCGCAGGCTTGTTCCATGGTTAAGGGAGAGGAATCTCCTGAAGGGTTAATTTTTTAAACACAGCCGTCAATAAAATTACAGATAGGCATGAACCCATCCCTAAGGCTCTGGAACGTGCATCTGATTCTTGCAAACGCAGCCAAGGGAGTGTTCAAGGCCTATGGAGCGTTCCCGACAACAATCATGTGCGAATAATCGGGGATGATTCCTGCTCCGCTGTGCTGATGGATGACCTGATTCTTCTCCTGCGGCTCTGCAGCTTATAACAACCCAACAACGTTCCGGCAGGCACCAAAGTCTGTCGGTTCCTTAGAGGGGCAGCGCACCGACTGCTGCGCGTTTGCGCGCGGCGGGTGCATGTGCATATCTGCATAAAAGAAACCCCAAGGAGAAACCGAAGCGCCTGCCGGAACAAAATCATTGCGTTCCTTCTGACTGGATTTCCATTGCTATGCTGTTTATTTCGTTCGCAACCTTCTCTGCGTCCTTTTCGAGTTGCTTCCTTATGCTTTCAAGTTCGTTTCTTTTGGCATCAAGCAGGGCCTCCGCTTCGTTCGGGTCCTTGTCGAGCATGACGCCCCCGCCTATGTCAGAAACTATGGTCTTCCCTTTCAGTGTTCCGTGGACGTAGAAGCCCCCTCCTATGGGAATCATCGTATCGCTGGATTCATTCTTTTTTATATCTTTTATGGCCTCCTTTGCAGAATCGAGTTCCATAATCCTTTCCTCTATTGCAAGAAGATTCTGCCTGAGTTCCTCGAACTGCCTCTGGAATATCTGGTACATAAGGATTTTCTGCTGCATTTCCTGTTCTGAGTGTTTGTGCGATTGTTTAGCATCTCCCATGAAATCACGAGAATAATTGGAGCAACTCTTTAAATATGAATGCAGATTGTGAAAACATTCTCATTGCATGCCCACTGACTCGAGTTCCTTCTTTATTCTTTCCATCTTCTCGTACACGCCTTTTATGTAACTGTCCATCTCTTTGGTGTTTATGGGAACGTTGTCAATGGAATGGGCTCTGAGAAGCTTGGAATCCATGGATGAAATAACCATGCTGAAGTCATCCAGAGCCTTGTGGGCAAGGGATATTCCTGATATGAGTTCCTTCTCGATATCGCTTATGGCATCAAGCGCATCCCTCAGAGCAAGCATGTTTCCCTTAAGCTTCTGAATGTCCTTGACAAGTTCGGAATACTTGTCTATCTTTATGAAGAGCGGAGGTGACACAGAGATGTCCTGAGCATCTGAGGATATCTTGCTCATTACGCCATGATGCGGTTTTTCTGCGTCAGGCTGTTTTGCCTTGCCTTCCTTTTCGGGCGTTTCTTTTTGTGCAACGGCTTCCTTCTTATTCTCCTTGTCTCCAAGAATTAGGGATTTTATCTCCTCATGGCCGGGCGCTGGTGGAAGGCTGTGCTCGGATCTCTTTATCTCGTCGATGACATTGATTTCCCTTTTTTCAGCGGGTCTGGTTTGTTTCTGAGAAGCTTGGGGGGAAATTGGTGTCGGAGCGTCGGGGAAGGGGGTTGGAGCAGGAGGTATTGCTATTCCCTCTTTTCTTTCAGACCCGCGCCTGTTTTCTGAATCCATGCGAACACGTAAGAATGTATATAT
>WAQT01000025.1 GCA_015520105.1 Candidatus Aenigmatarchaeota archaeon | reverse complement strand
CAAGGAACTCGGGGAAACCATAAGGGCGATGCTCATTGTGACCGGAGTGAAGTCCGGCCAGATATACGGCCCGGAGAAGAGCTTTTCCGAGGAGAAGCAGAGGGAGATAGAGCAGGTCCTCGGGATTGATTTCATAAAGTAAGGGTTTACCACTCTTCGGCATCGAAGACCAGATTGTTTCATTTCTTATCTATGAGAAGATTCGCGTATTTGGGTGGAAGTTTTCTGGGAATGGATGAAAGGAGAGGCAGCGGGCTTCAACAAATCTTTTTATTCCTGTCCATTATCATAATAATCAATTCCAAGAGGTTGAAACATGAAAGCGTCCGCGATTGCGAATTCGAACATAGCGCTCACAAAATACTGGGGAAAGAGGGATTCGAAGCTCATGCTTCCAAACAACGGAAGCATTTCCATGACGCTCGACGGCCTTAACACGAGAACGACAGTGGAGTTCAGCCCGGAGTATGAGAGGGACATCCTCATATTCAACGGGAAAGAGATTTCCGAGGGAAGGGAGTATGAAGAGACCGTCGCCTTTATGGACATCGTGAGGGAGATGGCGGGCATCAGGGAGAAGGCAAAGATTGCGACCGAGAACAACTTCCCGACAGCGGCGGGTCTCGCTTCTTCAGCTTCCGGTTATGCTGCCCTCGCCCTTGCCGCCTCGAAGGCAGCAGGCCTCAATCTGGATAAGAGAGAGTTATCCATTCTTGCAAGAAGGGGCTCCGGCTCCGCGTGCCGCTCCATAGAGGGCGGGTTCGTTGAGTGGAAAAGGGGAGAGAAGAAGGACGGCTCTGACAGCTACGCTGTGCAGATAGCTCCGAAGGACCACTGGGACTTCAGGATGCTCACCACAATCGTGTCCACAGAGGAGAAGAAGGTGAAGTCCAGGGCCGGCATGGCGCAGACAGTGAAGACTTGCCCCTACTACAAGGGATGGCTCGAGACCGTTCAGGATGATATAGACGCAGTGAGGCAGGGGATACTCGAGAAAGACTTCGCAAAGGTCGGCTCTGTCGCGGAATACAACTGCCTGAAAATGCACGCGACCATGATAACGACAAAGCCTCCCATAATCTACTGGAACCCCGCAACCATGGAGATAATCCATGCAGTGATGGCGTGGCGCGAGGAAGGTCTTGAATCCTATTTCACGATAGATGCCGGGCCGAACGTCAAGGTGATGTGCATGGAGAAGGACGTTCAGGAGCTGAAGAAGAGGTTGGAGGGCCTGAACGGCGTGAAGGAAGTGATAGTGTGCAGGCCCGGGGACGAGGCGAAGACTACAGAGGAGCATTTATTCTGAACATGAAACCAAGGCTTTTTGTGTTCGATGTGGGTGGGGTGTTCAGGGATTCTTCCGTGGCAATAAACGAGGGGTTCAGAAGAGGGTTTCTTTCGCATGGTCTGAATTATAACTTCTCTCCCGATGACGTGTGGCATCTGAGAGGCATAGGCAGATACAATAGCAGCAGGGAATGCATAAAGGTTCTCTACTCTCTTGCAAAGACAGGGGAGAATCTGCATGATATAATTAACAGTGCGGATGCGGAAGAGATTCTGGAGAGGGCGGTAAAGGAGAACGTATCCGGAAATGATGAAGGGGTGATTGAGAACATAAGAAGGGTTTACAAGGAGTATTTCAGGTCACCGGAAGCTAAAAAACTGATAAGAATATTGCCTGATGCAAAACATTGTGTGGAGAAGCTCTTTGCTCACGGATACAGGCTTGCGATATTCACGAACTCGAGCGTATCATCGGTAAAAAGGGACTTGAGGGGGTTCGGTTTGGAGAAATTCTCTGCAATTGTCTCGGAAGAGGACGTGAAGAGCAAGAAGCCTTCCGGAGAGGGGATAGCGAAGATAATGGAAATTCTTCACACAAAGCCCTTCGATACAATCTATGTTGGCGATTCTGTTGTTGATATAAGAGCGGCGAGGGATGCCGGCTGCAGATGCGCTGTCGTGCTGACCGGAATGGCTCTGAGAATCCATCTGGAGAGGGAGAGGCCGGATTACATCTTCGGGAATCTCTCTGAACTGTGCAGACGCTTCTCTTAAACACCGATTCTGGCTCCGGTGACTGTCATGAGAATCCTGCTGTCTTCCAGATGCTGGTGGGGATTTCTCTCGAGGCCTGCCTCCTCATACAGCTCTCTTACAAAACCCGCGTATTCTGTGACAAGACCTGCTTTTCCCATCTCCTCTTCGTACCTCTCCACAGGCCTGTGACCCTCAAGCATCAGTATCTCGTCATCCGGGTCAAACTCTTCCCTCTCTATGGCCTCTCTCCTTACTTCAATCCAGCCCTTCCAGAATCTTCTGATGTGTTCATTGGACATCCCGTCTTCGGGATTGGGTTCGAAGGCTTCTTCCAGGGCTTTGGGATAAGCTCTCGCAAACTCCTCAAGGTCCCTCTCTTTGGTTTCCCATTCAAGTTCCTGAAGAAATCTGTAAACCCTGTTCGGGTGCTCCCACATGGAATTGTGCCAGTCCGAAGAAGTGAATATGCCTCCCGGTTTCAGGGCGGCGTGTATGACAGCCAGAGGCGTGTCAAGATACGCGTGGTGGTGAATCTGCGCCACGGAGCATATTATGTCCTGCGATTCAGGACCGACATATTCGAGAATCCTGTTATCAATATCCGCAACAGTCTGGAAGTTCTTTCCTTTCTTCAGGCCTCTCTTCTCAAGCTCCGCTGCGCTGGCGTCGCATCTCTTTTGCGAGGGCTCAACGCCTGTTATATAGACCCTGTCAAGGTCTGTTCCCCTTTCAAGCATCTCATCAACCGCGTTCACAGTGCTCACGCCGAAGCCCGGTTCGAGAATGTAAATCCTTCCCCTTGATTCTCTGCTCCCGGAAAGCATCATCTCAACAGCTGCTGAAACAATCCTTGCGTTCGCGTCCCTGAGAATCTGGGAATAGTTTCCGAGGCCTGTCCTTGTTATGGCGTCAATGACATACTGCATCTGCCTCGGAGAGCCTCCCTCCCATTCAACGGAATAGAGTTCGTCGCTTTCCTTTCTGTATTTCCCTTCCGGTATTCCCCAGTTGGAATAGGCATAACTCGGGACCCTCAGGGCCGAACCGAGTCTTAGGGGCATTCCGGAATCGTCTATACGGAACGGTTCATGCATAATCAGACTCCCTTTAACGCTCTGACAGACTCTTCTATCTTTCTTTCGAAATCGTCGAGAAACTCTTCCGAACCGCTCCTGTATGCGATTATGCCTTCCATGAATTCGTTCGCATATTCGAGGTCTCCCATGCCTTCTTTCTGGTATTTTCCTATTGCTTCCTCAGGGGATTCAGCCTCTGCTATGAACCTCACGGTCCTGTATGCGGATTCAGCAAGGTCGTCCTTCTCTTCTTCAGGCAACTCCCTGAGCTTCTTTATTTCGCTTGAAAGAACAGGGTATTTGTCTTCAGGGAAATAGTTTCCGTCAAGATGCCTCTCCTGGGAGATTTTGTCCACAAGCTCCTGGTCGAACTTCGTGAACCCTATCCTGTGCATGTATTCCGCTGCCTGCTTCTCATCCATTCCTGTGTATCTCAAAAGTCCGCTGTAGAAGAGATACTGGATTGCGTGCCACTCCTCTGCAAAGGGTTTCAGCCATTCCGGATAGGCATCTATCGGGTTCTTCTTGTAAAGCCTTATCATCGTTTCGCCGAGAAAGGCAAGGTGCGATTCATCCGGGTATTTCAGAATGTCCTTCAGGTCCTTCTTGAACCTTTCCTTTCCGACAAAGAAAGACCTTCTCTCTATTACCCTGTAACCAGATGCCTCGAGTGCGGCGTCTCCTGTCTTGAGCGAATGGGAAACCACGGAAGGCATAAGCGGTTTTCCTTCTGTCTCCAGGGGGTCACCGAAAATCGTGGTTATGGTCTTGAATGGATATTCATGGTTCGCTATCGCCCTGTAGACCGCATCGAATCCGTCAGGTCCCAAAGACTTCCATAAGTAACCAGTGTGGCCATCTTCCCATGAGAGTTCGAGAACGAATTTCGCTCCCTCAGGACCGTGCGGTGACTTTTCTGTCGCCTCCCTTCTTATGTCATGCATCAGGCCTGCGAGAGAGGCTAGGAATGCAGCATGACCAGCATCGGATTCGCGGCCTGTGCCTTTCATAAGGGCTGAAGCGGTCGCGGCTCCGAAGTTTGATACAGCGAGAACATGGTCTTCTGCGTGCGCCTTGCTGAGAACGCCTTCCTCTCTTTTCTTCCGAAACTCATACTTCATTGTTTGCTTTGCGTCATGATAGAGAGGCTCGTTCTTAAACCATGTGTCCATGAATTCACCTCCATATAATGATATTATTACCATTATATGATGGTAAAGTTTTTAAAGATTTGCTGTGGCAGACAGTGCGACAAAGGGTTATATACAAGGGTTTTATATATCATCTCATAATATTTGCAGTACAAACGATTGCTACATTCAGGTGTTCTGATGGTGAAGGTTTCAGTTCCCGGCAAGGTCCACCTTATAGGCGAGCATGCTGTTGTCTATGGAGAGCCGGCGATATTGAGCGCTGTCGGTCTGAGGACGTTCGTTGAGGCGGAGAGGTCCGGCAGGGTTATCATAAAGGACAGGAAAAGAGGGTTCTCGGAGGAGCATTCTGTTGAGGAGGCTCTGGATTTCGCAAGGAGGGCATCAGAGCTCTGGAAGGAGGGGAAGGAGAAGGGAGATTTCTCGGCAGTGAGGGAGCACATCCGCGGAGACAGGTTCAAGCTCGCTGCTGCGGGCACGGCGCTCAGGATGCTCGGAGTGGATGGAGGGGTTTCCCTCCAGATTGACGGCGACATACCGCCGGGAGCGGGCCTCGGTTCTTCAGCTTCTCTTGCTCTTGCTATCGCAAAAGGTATATCCGAGGCCTACGGGGTGGACAGTCCTGTGGAGGAGATAAACAGGATTGGCTTCGAGGTGGAGAAGCTCAGCCACGGCACGCCGAGCGGCGGGGACAACACCGCATGCGCGTACGGAGGTTTGATATGGTTCCAGAAGGGAAACCCGAACGTGATAAAGCCGCTCAGGGAGGAGGTTCCGTACAGGCTTGAGAACTTCGTTCTGGTCTACACAGGGAGGCCGAAGAAAACCACGCTCGAGCTTGTCTCCCATGTCAGGAATCTTGACGAGGAGTTCAGGAACAGGAGGATAAAGGCGATAGGGAACGCCACGCGGGAGATGCTGGAGGCCCTCAAGAGGAGGGATTTCCCAAGGGTGAAGGAGCTAATAAACCTTGCATGGGACAACCTCTCGGAACTTGGCTTGTCAACGCCTGCGGCTGACATGCTTATTGGAAGGATAAGGGAGATTGGAGGCGCGGCGAAGCTGTGCGGCGCGTGCGGGGGAGGAATCATGCTCTGCTATCACGAGGACAGGGAGAAGCTCAGGAAGGTGATAGAAGAGGCCGGGTTCAGGCCGATGGAGGTCGAGCTCGGCGTTGAAGGCGTGAGGATAGAGGAGGTGTGAAGATGCTGGAGGTTTCGGCGCCCGGAAAGCTCTTCCTTTCAGGGGAGTGGTCGGTCCTTGAGGTAGGGAATCCGGGAATAGTGGCTGCAGTGAACAAGAGGGTTCATGCGGAAATAGAGGAGGCGGACGGGTTTTCGCTGACAATAGACGACTTCAGGATAAAAGATCTGCCGTTCTCTCTGGAGAACGGGGAGGTTAAGTTCGGCAGGGAGCTGAGCGATTACGAAAAGGAAAAGCTGGTTTTCCCGAAGGCTTCCATAGAGACTGCCGTGAGATACCTCGGCGGGACGAAATCCTTCAGACTCAGGTCGTGGGGGGAGATGTCCCAGATAGAGGTTGACGGAGAAGCGAAGAAGATAGGCTTCGGTTCCTCTGCAGCTTCCGTGGTTTCGTTCATAGCAGGGATTCTCAGCCTGAACGGGTTCGACATCGGGGAGAGGAGAACCAAGGACGTCATATACAAGCTTTCTACCATCGCGCATTACTTTGCCCAGGGAAAGGTCGGTTCCGCCTTCGATGTCGCCGCCTCTACCTACGGAGGGGTGTTTGTCTACAAGAGGTTTGACCCGAAGTGGTTGATGACGCAGTTCGAAGAGGGGAAGTCCGTTAAGGAGATCGCTGAATCCGAGTGGCCGGAGTTCCTTGTGGAGGAGCTGGAGATTCCGGAGGGCTTCAGGCTGGACATCGCATGGACCGGGGAGTCGGCATCCACGTCAGCTATGGTGAAGCAGATGAATGTTTTCAAGAAACAGAATCCGGAGGAATACAAAAGGCTCTTTGACCAGATAGCGAATCTTGTGAGGGACTCCATTCCCGCATGGAAGAACGGAGACAGGGAGAAGATTCTCGAGAACCTCAGGAAGAACGAGGAATACCTCAGGGAGCTGACGGAGAAGACCGGCGTGAACATAGAGACTCCAGAACTCAGGAAACTCAGCGAGATCGCAAACCGGCACGGAGCTGCCGGAAAGCTCTCCGGCGCCGGCGGAGGGGACTGCGGGATAGCTGTCTCGTTTGACGAGGAGGTCTCGAGAAAGCTCAGGGAGGCCTGGAAAGAGGCGGGGTTCCATCCCATAGACGCGACGATTGATTACGAGGGCGTGAGGGTGGAGAAGTGATTGTTTCAGATAAAGTCCTCATGAAATTAACTGAGTTTATTCACGATTTCAATCATCCTGTCTTCCGTTTTTTTACTATAATAGTGATTATAGTAAAGTCAGTTATACTTTTGATGGCTGGAAAGTCTGCTACTTGCATTTCGTCTTCACACGAAAACAGAATGCAGACATTTCGTCTTTATGAGAGAACGAAATGCACTATTCCTTTACCTTGTACGCTTCCCTGTATATGTTTATGTCCTCTTCGTCTGCTATCTGCCACATGACATTGAACTGTTTTCTGTAACCGTCTGCTATCTCATCGTTCTCTATTACTATTGCAAGGGGCGAGTGGATGTTTTCAAGAATTATCGCAACCTTATTTTCGTAAATGAATGTCGCTGCAGCTGTGAAATGCTCCCTTCCGACCTCCTTGACATGGAAAAGTTTCCTGTAACCGGAAAGGCCCACAATCTCCGGCGTCACGAGAAGGTCTCCCTTTGTCTTTATCATTCTCGCGAAAAGGTTTTTCCTTAACCTCTCCCTTATCCATTGCGGAAAGTAATATGGAACTACCTTTGCAAGGTTCGAGCTTATGCCGAAGGCATCATAGGTTTTGTATCTGTTAATATCTCTCAGGACCAT
>WAQT01000024.1 GCA_015520105.1 Candidatus Aenigmatarchaeota archaeon | reverse complement strand
TTGTTTTAATACAAAGATTGTAACCAGTGCGGGGATACCCAAGCGGTCAAAGGGGCTAGGTTCAGGGCCTAGTGGCTAAACCCTTTTACGGAACAGCTTTTTACGGGAGCTTCGCTGACGCTCGCTTCCTCAAAAAGCTGTTGGGCAAAAACACGCAGACACCCTTTTACGGGAGCTAACCGCTTCCGCCAAAGCGTGTACGGAAAACGTGCAGGTAAAATCAACGGACGCTGCCGCAGGATGGAAGCAGTGAGCTCCCTCTTGATGCACCTTCTGTTGGGAGGAGGAGAAGGTGCCTCGAAAGGCTGTTTGGGAGAAGGTGCGGTTCAGGAAAAGCCGCAGACGGGAGTTCAAATCTCCCTGGTCCCATCCATTTTTAAATCAGAGCCGCAAGAATTGGGTATGGATGAGAAGCAGTGCCTGTTCTGCAGGATAGCGAGAGGGGAGATACCCTCGAAGAAGGTTTATGAGGACTCGGAAAGCTTCGCCTTTCTTGACATAAACCCCAGGAATCCCGGCCACGTACTCGTGATACCGAAAAAGCACGTGGTCACGATAACAGAGGCGTCTGAGGAGGACGTCTCGTCGCTTGCGAAGGCCCTCCGGAGGGTCGCGATAGCTGCGCAGAAGGCAACGAATGCGGACGGGCTCTCCATATTGCAGAACAACGGCCATGCCGCAGGCCAGATAGTGGCTCACCTCCACTTTCACGTTATACCGAGATTCAGCAGCGAAGGGCCGCCCAGCCTTGAGGCAGTTCTTCAGGTGAAGAAATTTGACGAGGAGAGCATGAACAGGATTGCCTCCCTCATATCAGAGAACGCGAAGGGGATAGGAGAAACCGCGAAGCCCAATACCGAGAAAACGGAGAAGGAGTCTGCAGCGGAAGGGAAGAAGGAAGAGATAAGCTTCGAGTTCTGACCCGGCGGCAAATATTTAAACAGTTATGAATATTATTCTATTGGCTGTGCGTCGGTCGTCTAGCGGCTAGGATCCAGACAGTCACTTGGAAGACAGGAGATTTTCGATGACTGGGAAACGCCTTCCAAGCCTGTGGCGCGGGTTCGATACGCAAAACAAGCTCGCTGTCAACATCTGATATCACAAGTTCACACTTGTATATCAGGAGGGGTCAGGAGGAGCTTGGAACTGGGGGAACCTGGGTTCCCGCGGTTCAGCGGAAATCCCGCCCGACGCACTTTATAAGAACATCGCATCCAATGGTTCCAACAAGCCAAATCCGTAAAACACAGGTTCGTCAATTCATGATACTGCTTTTGTGAATCGCCATGAAACCGCAAAAATCGTTTACTGTTCTCGCGTCTTTGCGGAATTGAATTTTCAGGGCCCAGCCGACAATATCTTAAATCTCGAATATCTCAACAAGGTATTCCCTGACAAAATCCTCTCCGTTACATGTCTCTTTGACTTCTGTGGTTTTCAGTGAACATCTTATTCCTCTTTCTGCATATCTTCTTATTTGCTCTCTGGCGCAGGACTCCATCACATCTCTTGCGATATCGTTTCCTGCCCTGTAGGTTTCAAGAGACACTGCGTCATTGCTTGAGGGCATGTCAATTGCGTATTTCTGAATCCTTTTGGTTTCGTCCATTATCATCTGGAAGGCCTCCATCGTCCTTTGGGGGTCAAGGGAATATCTCTCAGAGACCCTTCCAATTTCGCGCAGTTTTCTTTTCTCTACATCCTTCTGGAGAATACTGAGCCCCCTTGGGCATTTCACCCTTGCGACCTCCATGCCCATCCCTGTTCTTTCCATAAGCTTGAGAATGATGCGCTCGTCCAGATGTTTCAGCTCTCTGCTGTATTCTAAATCCTCGGAACGGTTCGCCCCGCAGACTTTTTCAAGCACCTTCAGATAGAACCTGTTCGCGTACTCCAGAGCGGCGCTGTTCTCCGGCCAGTTCGTCTCGGTGTAGAATCCCTTATTGACCGGGTATCTGCTCCTTTCTGCAAGAAGGCTGAGAATCTCCATGTCCATAGAATGAATTTTCTTCCTGAGGCTGTCAAGCTCTTTCATGCATTATCAGGGGACAAAAAAGTTAAAAGCATTTTGTATGTTTGTGAAGAGAGTCTCTGATGCCATCAGAGCGTTTTTCTCATTCTTCTCTCGAACGTGGTTGCCACGCTCCTGAAGAAGAGGTAAACTATGAACACCACCACTAAGTATTCCACGAGCATGGCGAAGGAGAAGGAGAGTGTGGAGGAGAGGTCAAGCTTTCCCGAAGGAGCAGGCAGGGCAGCCCTTCCTATTATAACAGAAGGGTCATGGGGATAGTATATATGCATGAGAGAGAAGAGCAGGAATCCGGAAACCAATGACAGCTTGAGAAGCGTTTTTCTGACCATGATGCCCTGTATTATAATATGGGTTTGCGTGTATAAAAATGTTCCCTGACGGTTGCGGTTTAGGCGGTTGAATGAAACAATTTAAGCAGGAAATCAAATATTCTCATGACCCTCTACAGGTCAAGGGAAAGGTTTGGGAAGGTCTCGGTGAAGATAGGAACTGCTTTCAGCAGGCTTGGCCTTTCTCCCAATCAATGGACGCTGCTCAGCCTTGTTCCCGTGAGCGTTGCGGTGTTCTTTCTTTGGAGAGAGGAGTTTCTTGCGGCTGCTGCTCTCTTCCTCGTTTCATCGTTCCTTGACCTTGTGGACGGCTCTGTGGCGAGGGTGACCGGAAGGGTTTCTCTCAAGGGAGCGTATCTCGACACCATAGCGGACAGGTACGTGGAATTTGCAGTGGTTCTGGGAATACTTCTTGCAGGCATTCCGGGCTTCCTGATTCCCGGAGAAGCGTGGCTCTTGGCGTTTCTCTTCGGGGCCATGATGACCACGTATTCGAAAGCGGCTGCAAAGGAGAAGGGCCTCGTTGAAAAGGAGCTGAGAGGGGGCCTTCTGGAAAGGGCCGAGAGGCTGGTTATCCTGTTTCTGGGAATCGCATTAGCTCATTTCGGGAAGATATACCTCACATACGTTGTGGCGCTTCTTGCGGTTCTCTCGAATATATCCGCTCTCCAGAGGATGTATTCTGCGCTCTCCGGAAAGGGGGCGACGATTCCTTTTTAAAGGAATCTCTCAATTTATATGTATTTAAATACCCTCTGTCGGAGGGCGGTGATAGAATGTCCGAGTTCAAGATAAACATCGAGAACGTTGTTGCCTTCGCTTCTCTGGGAAAGGACATAAAGCTCCAGACCCTTGTGGAGATGCTCGAGGCAGCGGAGTACGAGCCCGAGCAGTTTCCAGGCCTGGTGTACAGGATAAAGAACCCGAGAGCAGCAGCGCTGATATTCTCTTCAGGCAAGATAGTGTGCACAGGAGCAAAGAGCATAGAGCTTGCGAAGGAGGCGATGAGGAAGGTGGTGGATGACATAAGGGAGATAGGAATAGACCTTCCGAGGGATTTCGAGATAAAGGTAGAGAATATAGTCGCTTCCTCTCAAATAGATGCAAAGCTCAACCTCGAGGAGATAGCCCTCACGCTCGAGAACGCTGAATACGAGCCCGAGCAGTTTCCCGGGCTGGTGTACAGAATCAGGGAGCCAAGGGTCGCTTTCCTGCTTTTCTCGTCCGGGAAGATAATATGCACGGGCGCGCAGAACATCAAGGACGTCCATGCGGCTCTCAGGAAACTCAAGGAGAAGTTGAAGGAGATTGGGGTTGAGGTAAAGGGTTAGGCAATGGTAACGAGGAAAGCAGACGTGTTGGTTCTTAGTTTGCGTTACAAGGTCGCATAATTTTATATATACCGGGTAACATAAAGACCCGGTCAAGGATTGGACAATCCCTTTAATATGGTAACACAAAATCAGGGCAAACGGTGATTATGTTAACCGTTACGAGGTCTTTGTCGTGAAACTGTATGTTGTTGTATCCGATGGCAGACGGGTCTGCTTGCTATCGTATGTTATGTTTATATTGATACTTTGTGCCGGAAGTCAGACCGCAATTCCTTCCCGCAGAGCCTCGGACACTATGCCGGACCTGTTTCTTCTTTTCTCTATCTCTTCGGGAGTGTAGCACAGAAGCTCGAGAGGAAAATTCTCGTTCCACATCATGTAAAGGCTGACAGGCCGCTTATACCATGGAATTCCCCTGAAGTCCTTTGATACCACAAGAAGGTCGAAGTCGCTGTGCCGGTCAAACGTTCCCTTTGCCCTGCTGCCGAAAAGTAT
>WAQT01000023.1 GCA_015520105.1 Candidatus Aenigmatarchaeota archaeon | reverse complement strand
AGCTTATTCCGAATGCCGCGCCGCCTCCCTTGAAGAACTGCACGTACACTGTCGCGTTCGCGACAGGGTCGTCAGACTCGTTCACAACCTGGCCCACGAACGTGGTGTACTGGGACACAGAGGAATTGGGAACCTGTATGTCTGCCCCGGTCATGCCTACGGACGGTACCATCAGCGCATAGGAGAAGAAGCCTATGCCCGAGACGTTGATCGAGAGATTGTAGACCTTGTTTTCTTCGATGAAGAAGGGGACAACCTTTTCCATGCTTGCCGACTCTCCCGGCGCTGCCTGATAGTTGTATACAAGCTCTCCGCTGTTCATGTCCCTTACCGTTATCAGGGTGACGTTGAGGAAATCCGGAGGCGTTCCGGGAACAGGGGAATATGACATGGGATTCACAAAACCGACAGCGGAAGGTCTGTCAAGCGTTATGTCTGCAGGAGAGCCGGGGGTTGCATTAACAGGGGAAGATGTGATGTTTGAAGAGAGGAATTCAAAACCAAAGAGTGTGTAAGTGGCATTGACCACGCACTGCATTGAAGGGCCTCCCATGCCTTGCGCGGGGAAGGGAACCCCGTGCACGATGCAGGTGTTCGGGCCATAGGCAGGGCTTGCGTTTATGCACGCTCCTGACTGAACCGTTCCGACGCAGTGTTCTATGTAGTATCCGTCGCTTCCGGTCATTGCGGGCCCGCTCGAAACAAATGTCTTGGTGTAGTTGTTATAGAGCATGACGAGGGTGTTCGGTATAAGGTTTCCTGAAGGGTCTCTGGCAGCAACCATTGCGTAGTTTATCGTGAACATCGTGCCGTTGCATCCGGGATAGGGATTGCTGCACTGCATTGAGGCAGAAGCATAATCCGGATTGTTGAAGATTGTGGCGTTTATCTCTATGGTCTGGTTCGTGTAGGGAGCCTGGCTTCCGTTGAGGACAAAGGAAGCGCATCCTCCTCCTGTCGCATTGCTCAGGCCAAGGTTGTCGTCATAATTTGTTCCGTTCGAATATGCGGCGGACAGTATTCCGCTGGAAAGGTTGAATGGCCCGCTTCCGTTGTACCAGATGTTGAAGCCCCTGACTGGGAGGGACGTTCCTGCGCATATCTTGACTGTCATGTTTCCCATGGTGTTGTAGGCGTCCCAGAGGCAGAATGCCTGGGTGCAGGCGACTATGGGAGGGGCTTCCTCCTGGCCCTGAACAGAAACGGAAGGCAACACAAATAACAATAATGCTGCGATCGATAATATGACGGCTTTCCTGCCTGAAATCCCTGCATCAAACCATTCCATTAACAATTAATTGCACTTAATTCCTATAAAAAGATTCGGATTGGATGAGTTCCGGGACTGTATAATGAAACGCGATGATTATTTGTATATACATATTAATGGGTTTAATTAAACTTATCCTATGTGAACGTGATTATGTCTGCCTGCTCCGCGCACTCCCTCACAAGCCTTTCAGGCTCCTCTATCCCCGCCTCTGCCTTTCTGGCAATCTCAATGCTTGCTTTTGTTTCCGGGTGCTTTGCCACAAGGAAGGAGCAGCAGTCCGGATAGGGAATCACCGAGAGTTCGTATGTCCCTATATCCTTCGCGAGGGAGGTTATCTCCTCCTTGTTCATTCCTATTAACGGAGAGAGCACCGGAAGCTTCGAGGCCTCGCGTATGCAGGCGATGTTTTCAAGGGTCTGGGAGGCGACCTGGCCCACGCTGTCTCCTGTGACTATCGCTTTTGCGTTCTCCCTCTCCGCGATGAGGTTCAGGATTCTCATCATGAAGCGGCGGTATATTATCATCCTGAGCTTCGAGGGGACCTTCGCTATTATCTCCCTCTGGAGATTACCGAACGGAACGATGTAGAGGAGAGAGCGTCCCTGATAGAGAGAGAGTTGTTTCGCTATCTTCCTTATCTTCTCGGGGTTTCCTGAAGCAGAGGGGTTGTGTATGTGGGCGAAGACAACCTCGCAGCCGCGCTTCATCATCATCCAGGAAGCGACCGGGCTGTCTATCCCTCCTGAAAGCGAGGAAACCACGGTTCCGGATGAGCCGACAGGGAGTCCTCCCGGACCTTTCTCCTTTTCCGTTCCTATGAAGGCTTCCCTCTCGCCTATCTCCACATAAACAGTAAGGTCGGGATTCTTCAGGTTAACCTTCTTGCCAAGTATTCCGGCTATCCTGCTTCCGATAAGGATATTCATCTCCTGCGAGGTCTTGGGGAATTCCTTGCTGGAGCGGGCAGTCTTGACAGCAAATGTTTCGAATGAGCGCGATGAGACTGCCTTGAGGGAGGTTTCTGCTATCCTCTCCGGGTCAAGGGGCGATTTGAGAGAGGGCATCACGCTCGACACTCCCGGAATCCTCGAGAGCGTTCGGAGCGTCTCCTCTGGACTGGCTCCCTCCCTGAGAGTGCATATTATCCTTCCGTACCTCCTCTGAACAGAGGAAAGGTTCCTGCCGCAGAGCGAGCGGATGTTCCGCATCAGAATCCTCTCGAAGAACTCCCTGTTCTTTCCCTTTGTCCCGATCTCGCTGTAGTGAACCACTATGTGCATGCTTCCTCCTATATCCCGAGAGTCTTGTAGAGCTTCGTCCTGAACAGCCGGCCGAGCAGTTCAAGCGTGCTTGCCGAAACGGAGATGTCTGTCTTTCTGCACAGGGGCTTTCCGTGGAATATCGTGTATGCCGTACCTATCTCCATAGGGGTGTGGGCGTCGCTTCCGGCTATAAGAGGGATTCCGTGCCTCCGGGCGAACTCCTTTGCCTTCCTGTTGCTCTCCGGAAGGGAGCGGCCGTTAATCTCAACGAAGTCGAGATTCTTCGCGATTCTCTCAAGAACTTCCGGATTCCGGACCGCATCGCTTCTGAACATATCGAAGGGATGGGAAACAGCGATGAGGCCTCCCTGCTTCCTCACGGCCTCTATGGTTTCCTCCATGGTCATGAACGGTTCTATCCTTCTCTTTATGTTGTAGGCCAGAATCTCTCCCTGAAGGGTCTTTATCTCCTCTCCGACAATAATTATGAGGTCTTTTGATTTCCTTTTTGCTTCCAGGGCTCCTGCTATCTCATTGTGGTCTGTTATCGCGATGCCGTGGAGGCCCGCCCTCCTTGCGGATTCGAGAATCTCCTCGACGGGCATTCTGGAGTCTCCAGAATGCGCGCTGTGGACGTGCATGTCCATTCTCAGGGCCATAGAAATTCTATTCAAGGAATCTATAAAAAGCATCATTCGTTTTTATCATTGTGGTGGCATGTTCGGGAAAGTTGCTGAAGAGGTGAGGAAGAGGGGAGCAAGAAGGGTTCTCCTTCAGGTTCCGGAAGGTCTTAAGGCAAGCGCTCAGGGGATTGCAGAGGAGATCGAAGAGGCCGGGGCAGAGGCGTTCATCTCTGTGGAGAGATGCTACGGGGCGTGCGATGTCAGGGAGTGCGACGCGAAGAGGCTCGGGTGCGACCTTATAGTTCATGTGGGCCATGCGGACTTTGGGATGAAGACAGAGATTCCCGTGGTTTACGAGGAGTGGAGGGAGGATTTCGACCCTGTCCCTGTTCTCAAAGCGTCATGGGAGAAGCTTAAGGGTTTCGGGAACGTGGCCCTTGTGTCCACTGTCCAGCACCTTGGTTCGCTGGAGAGGGCGAGAGAGTTTCTCGAGGCAGAGGGGAAGAGTGTTCATGTAGGCGTTCCGACAGGTCCTGCGAAGCATCCTGGACAGATTCTCGGCTGCGACTATTCGGCAGCAGTTCCTCTTGAGCCTGTCGCGGACTGTTTTATATACATAGGAAGCGGGCGCTTCCATCCTGTAGGTCTTGCAGAGAGGGTGAAGAAGCCCGTGTTCTCCCTGAATCCGGAGGCTGGAACTCTGGAGAGGATTGAGAGGGACAGGAACAGGGAGGTTGTGAGGCTGATGAGGATAGAGAAGGCCAAGGCAGCCGAGAGGTTCGGGATACTGGTCTCCTCAAAACCGGGTCAGGCGAGGCCCGGGCTTGCGGAGAAGATAAAGGAGAAGCTCAAAGGAGCGGGGAAGAAGGCCTGGATTCTTGCAGCGGACGAGTTCAGCCCGGACAAGCTCATGGGCATT
Source organism: Candidatus Aenigmatarchaeota archaeon (assembly GCA_015520105.1). Taxonomy (GTDB): domain Archaea; phylum Aenigmatarchaeota; class Aenigmatarchaeia; order QMZP01; family QMZP01; genus WAQT01. The sequence continues at coordinate 5,515 of WAQT01000023.1, read as the reverse complement.
GACATGGATGTTCTGGTGAACACCGCGTGCCCGAGGATATGGGACGACGTTTCGCTGTTCGGGAAGAACGTGATAAACGCGGAGGACGTGGATGAGGTCGCGGGCGGAGGAAAGGATTAGATAGTATCCGCATGTCCGGTTCGCCTACAGCCAGAATATTAGCTAAACCGCAAACCAAGAGAGTCTTGAGACGAGAAACAATGACAAGAATATTATGAGTATGACTGTCCAGAAGGACAGCCCCGGAAAGGTTACCGGATATTTTATGGTTACTGATGCTCTGTCCAGGTCAATAAGCGATGGAGCAGCATATTTCGAGATTGCAGTCATGTTTATGTAATACTCACCTATATCCGTAGGGGGCGCATATATGATGAACGTTCTTTCTTCCATGGGATTGAGATTGTAGACATTCAATATTTCATTATCAGGTCCCGTGATTTCGTAATCTCCTGTTCCTTTGCTGACAAATCCGGGCTTCCCGTAAGCAAAAGAGCTGTTTATCCAGACAGTTATGTTATCAGTTACGGTGTCTATGTTCCTTACCTTAACAGGAATAAGCAGGGAGTCGCCCATCTCAATGTAAATGTTGCGGGTCTCGAAATTCGCAAGAGGATGGGGATACGTGGAGATGATTCTTGCTTCAGTCACATTCCTGTTGCCGGCCCTGTCAACAGCTTCCGCATAGTATTTTATTATCGTATCATATTCATAGCCGAATTCCTTATAGCATTCGCTTACATCTTCCGGGTACACGGGACCGCATTCCACGCTTCCGTTGTTATATTCATTGTTCTGGACAGTCCAATACACTATCCTGTGGCTAATGACGCCTGTTGCTGTGTCGAATGCCTTGGATGTTATATTTATTGCAGCGACATCTTCAGGTATATAATTTCCTGTTAATGCGTTCCCTTTATCGTCCCTTGCCTCTTCGCTTATGTTTGGAGGAAGGTTATCGGCTGAGATATCGTATATTCTATAGAGGCATATTCTGTTGAGGTCTACGCTGTTTGCAGTCGTGTCCGGAGGGCATCTGCTTGCTGTATGCATGATGATGTCATTATTCCCTGACACGAAACTGAAGTTTCCAAGGAAATCGAGCCTCTCCGTGACAGCGCAGGGGTCAGGGTCGTCCTCGGTCTCAGGACCGCTCTCGCCGTTGATTTCAAGATAGAAGTCCTCGTTTGTCTGGCAGTGTCCGGGATGACCTCTCGAGACCCAGCCTTTAACAGAATAATTTGCTTTAACAGGAACGCTGATTGTATCGTAATCCGTGCTGTGGTCAGGATAATAGCAGTTTATTCCTGTCACCCACATATTCACGTCATAGGAATAGTCAGCATCCTCGCAGGTAACTTTGCATTGCGCAAGAGGCCAGTAGATGCTGTCCTCGGTGTCCACGCTAAATGTGTACGGTCCGTCATCTTCTATCTGGAAATTGTCAACCACGGCACCCTGCGTTCCCGAAGGATAGGGATGGTCGTATACGGAAGTAACGATATAAGAGTTGTTGCTCTCGTCTTTTACCTTTGCTGTGACTTCTCTATAGTCTTCGGGTTCGCCTGGAAGGTTGATTGTGTATTTGTCAAATATTATGTAACTGTACTCTCCCTTTCTGAGATACATATAATTCTCGCTCTCATTATCGTATATGATAGTGATGCCTGTGGAGTTATAGACCGGCCGTTCCCTGTCCTGTGCCAGATACCCCTGAATGCCTCTTGCTCCGTACGGAGATGTTCCATTAACGGATACCAGAGAACCGTTTGTTGTATTCAGGCTGTACACTGTTACATGGGTGTCCTGGAAAACGATTTCGGGAGTGATATCATTCTGGTCAACTCTTGCTGAGATTGTTGCGGAGTTTCTGGCGAATATAAGGAGCTGGTTTCTGTTCACAAAGAACGAGGTGTTTATGGGCTGGAAAGGGTCTCCCCGATATAGGTAAAGCTCTCCCTGGCCTGTGCAGGTGCTTACATTAATCTCTGCCATCCTCCATTTGCAGTCGTTCATGCACATGTCATAGTCGTACAAGTTTCCGTCATCGCACTGCTCTCCGGATTCCACTATGCCATTGCCGCATGTTGCATCAGCAGAGGCGTCCGCGATTAGAAACGGAAGGAGCAAAAAACCGGAAAGAAGAATAGCCAGGAAGCCATTCATACTGAATCTGTTTTTGCTCTCGCAATACTCAGGTGAAGGCTTACAGGACATTCTTTTAATAATGAGTTTCATGGTTTATTAATTGCTTGAGCCGGCTGTTCTATATCTCACGTTGATTGGAATGCTCTGTAGAGTTCAGACCGAGGGATTTTGCATAGTCCACAACCTCTTCAAACTCATCTTCTCTTAAGCCGCCTGAAATATCCGGGAATTCCCTTGCCCTGTACTCGGGCCTGTACTGGGGCATGATGTTCACTATTACCTTCCGGCCAAAACTCTCTGAGATAAAATCCAGAACAGGTTTTGAGCAGCACTCGGTATGACCTGGGAGCACGAGGTGTCTTACCACAAGGTCTGAGTCCTGGAAAGCTAGGATGTGGTTTCTTTTCACAACCTCTGTGTAGCGTTTCGTTCTTGAAAGCCTCCAGGCGCATCTGTTGTTTCCGTACTTGAAGTCGCTGAGGTAGAGGTCGACAATTCCTTTCAGCAGACCCATGGATTTCTCTGACATATAGAAATTGGAGTTCCAGACCACAGGAATGTCTGATTTCACGAACTTCAGGGTTTTGAGGATAAAGGGAAGGTATGGCGTTGGTTCTCCGCCGACAAAGTTCACGTTCTTGCAGCCGCAGGAATCTATGCGTGCGGCAAGCTCCTTCTCGGTGATTTCTGTTGGCATCTCCAGTCTTTGCGATACAGTCCAATTCTGGCAGTAGACGCAGGAGAAGGTGCAGGACCAGAAGAAAACCGTGAAGCTTGGGACAAGGAAACGCTCCTCTCCCCAGTGCGGGAACATGGACGAAACAAGCATCCTGTCAGGAACCTTGCACCATCCTCTCTCTCCTCCGGTCCTGTCTGCCCTGCACTTCCTTTCGCAGAGTTCGCATCTCTTGAGGATCATGAAGGCCTTTCTGGTCTTTTCATCAAGGTCTGCGCTTTTGAATCTGGGTTCGGATTTTCCTGAGACCGCCCTGCTGTAGTTCTCAAGCGCGCGTTTCATAGCATAGATTACTGCTTTATCTCTTTCTTTACGAATTCCATCATCCTTCTGGCTATGTTGAGATTTGTCGCCTTCTCCATTCCCTGGATTCCGGGGTTTATGTTGACCTCTATTACATTGACTCCGTCTTTGCTCTCTATCATATCCACCGCGCATATCTTTGACTTTATAGCTTCAGCGCACCTGAAGCATATCTCCTCCATCTCTGAGGTGAGCTTGTACGCCACGCCCTTTCCGCCTGCCTTTATGTTCGCCCTCGCCTCTCCGGACGGAGCGATTCTCTTGAAGGAGCCTATGACTTCATCTCCCGCGACAAGACCTCTTATGTCCTCTCCGGGGTTCGGGAGAAACTTCTCTATCAGAACCTCCTGCTTCAGGACTGTCATGGTCTCTATGACGGATTTTGCTGCTTCTTTGCTCTCCATCACCATCACTCCCTTTCCTCCGAAGCCTGAAAGGAGCTTGAGCATGAGCGGAAGTTTCTGCTTCTCTATTATCTTCATTGCGCATTCCTTTGAAGCTGTGAGGTACGTCTCTGGCACATGGATTCCGTGCTTCACGAGCTGCTCCAGTGTGAGGAACTTGTTGTGCGCTATGTGTATTGTTTCTGCCGGGTAGGGCTTCTTCACCCCAAGGGCGTCAAGAAACCTTATCACCGGATACCCTATTATCGCTCTCTTGGAGTCTATTCTCGGAAGGATATAATCGAACTTCGAGAGGTCGGTCTTTCCGTAGAAGGCCTCGAGCCTGTCGCGGATTCTGAGTTCCACTGATACAACGGGTATATAATCGAGGGAGAGGCCCGCGTTTTTTGCCTCATCCACAAGCCTCCTGCTGGTATAGCTTACGGACTTCTCTGTCGGCCCGAGCATCGCAATTTTCTGCTTCATCGCTATTCTAATTGGTTGGGATATATAAATGAGTTATCCGGCCTGCTGGTGAGGCCAGCGGCGCTTCGTGCTGTATTTTCAAAAAACTTATAAAAATTTCTGCTATTTTCTCTGCATGCAGGCAAGAAGAATTCCGTACAGGGAATTGCTGAATCCTCCATCATCAATCAGGAGGTCGAAGAATATACGCAGCGATGTATACATTGAGTGGGAAGATTCAACATACGTTCTTGAGGACAGTTCAGACGGATTGAAGAAGGCGTTGGAACTGGCGAATTCTATAATAGATTATGAGCTTGAGCTGAAGACGGGGTTGGAGAGAAGATACGGAGAAACGTGCGCGGAACTTTCCAGATGCCCGGATTTTGGAAGCCCTGAACACAGGAAGAGGGTGGAAAGGAGGCTGGAAGAGGCGTTTGTTAATGGAGGGGATTTTCATATGAAGATAGATTTGGAGAACACCCTGATCAGAGACCTGTATTCAACAAACCTGCCTTCCAGCAGGTTCAGGAAGGAAGGGGGTGTGGTGTTTTTTGATCTCTGGTATTTCAGTCCGAGCGAGGAAAGAAAAAAGGAGGAGATTGAAGGGAGACTGAGGCTGGAGAGGAAGATTCATTCTGTAGTCAAGAGAACGGAGTACTCCAGAACCGGAAAGGGCGTGTATTTCAGGATACCTTACAAGAGCGACCTTGTGAGAATGTTCGGGTTCCTTGAGACCAGACACGACCTTGATAAAGAGGTGGAGCAATCTATGCGCGGATGGAGAAACTCGTATATCCTGAATCTGATAGACCCGAGAAGCAGAAACCTGTACGAATTCGCATTGAACATTAACAACATAGACATGGACTGGAAAGGGCACATAAAAGCTATTGAGGGAGAGCTGTTCGGGGCCGCTGTGGCTGAAGACGTCTGCCTGCCAATGAGGGCGAGACGCTCAGACTTTGAGGAATGGCTGGAGTACATGAGAGGGAACAGTTCTGAAGGGTGGAGATTCGGCAACCTCTCTGATGAGGAACGGGAAAGGCTTTTCCGGGAGTTCAGGGAGAGCAGGACGGGTTTTCTGAAAGACCATCTCAGGAACTTAAGGAAGAAGGACAGGGAGTATGGCGTTCACAACAAGGTTGTCACATCTGTGCACGGGGCCAACCACTACCTATATCTTGAGAATCCTGTTCTCGAAATGAGGCTCTCGCTGTTAGAGGCCAGGGATTACAAAGCAGTTAAGGATTACATGGAACGTTTTCCTTTCTGACGAATGCGCAACCGTTGGTCAGGCGTAATCCTGGTCGGTCAATCCCCCATCCACCAGAAATCAATAATGGGAAGGCACGCTGAAAGAAAAGTTTAATAGTCACTCAATTTTTATATTAATTATGGACAGAAAGAGCGTGTCTAATTAATCTCTCCAAACCCATATTATAAAGAGGGGTGATGCGAATGGGGAGCAAGTACAGGT
>WAQT01000022.1 GCA_015520105.1 Candidatus Aenigmatarchaeota archaeon | reverse complement strand
GCGACAGCCCGGAGGGGCAACCGCACAGAGACGCCTTGTCAGTAATAATTCCGTTCTCGCAGTATTTGGGTTTGTCAGACTCGTTCCCTGTCCTCTCGAACACGCATTGCCCATACCATGTGCCGTCATCGCATCTTCCCTGCGCAGAGTATTCGCTGAATCCCGTTACATTGAACACAAGTATGTTGTTCGAATAGCTCACTATGCTGCATATGCTCTCCGGGCATACATCTCCGTCCTTCAGTATGACAGGATTGTTCAGCGTTATGTTGTAGAGATAGATTGTCGCTGATTTGTTAAGCATCTTCAGTTTTGATGTGTTTATTCGCACTGTGTTGTGCTTTATAATCGTCACAGGAGGGTTTATGTTTATGCTGACTGATATCTTTACCGGTTGATTAAAGACCACCTTTCCATATTCGGTCTTTTCCAGCACAAGATTTTCTATGCTTGACAGATTGACAGCAGAGAAGTTCGTGGTAGAACCGTCGTAATAGGAATTCGATACAAAGACCCTCACTCCTGTGCAGTTCAGGTCTCCGGGGTCTGTATCAAAATCTATGTTTCCGTCGCAGTTGTCGTCCATCTCGTTGCATATCTCGTTCGCTCCCGGATATATTCCGGGGTCGCTGTCATTGCAGTCGTACGAGTTGTTCACGTAACCGGATGGCAGCATGCATGCCAGAGTGTCCGACAGCTCGCTTCCAAACCCGTCATTGTCGCTGTCTATATAAAAAGTCAGTTTGACTCCTTCATCAACTGAGCTGTCGCAGTCATTATCGAGAGAGTCGCATGACGTCTCGTTGCTCTCATAAGAAGAACTGAAACTCAGGTATATGCTATCATCGCATCCCGGTATCTCTCCATTGTCAGGGCATATCACATACGAGCCATTACACACGCCTGATTGCAGTGGGCATGGAATCTCCTCGCCCGGAGTGCATCCGCAGCTGTTTCCGTCTATAATGCCATCGCAGTCATCATCTATTCCGTTAAGCGGGCATGCTTCCTCGGGAAGCGGCGCATTGCCGTTATAGCATTGGCAGTTCGTGGCATCCACGCTTGCTCCGCCACCGACATCATCAATCACGCCGTTGCAGTCATCATCTGCGCTGTCGTTGTTGTATATGCCGTAGTTGCACACTTCAGGAGAGGGATATACAGCGCCTGTGCATGTTCCCCACACTCCGCCGGAACACACGCTTGTTCCGTACTGGCATGCTCCTGTGTCATTGGATGGCCCGCACACTCTTTCGAGAAGGGTTCCGTTGGGATACTTGTCAGTATAGCCATCACAGTCGTTGTCATATCCGTCACATGTCTCTGAAAGACCCGGGTTGCAATTTGCACCGCACGAATTCGGGTCATCATCGCAATCCGCCTGTTTTCCGTCATCTCCGGGGTCTCCCGGACTGCACACGTCATAACCGTCTCCGTCATTGTCACTGCATGCAAGCGAACTCACGCTTACCTGGCTGCTTCCTGATATTGTGGCGTTGTCTATCATGTTCTCGAATATGTAATAACCGACAAAATTGTACGTCCCGGACTGGCTTGGCGCCTTCACAATGTAAGAGAGCGTTTCGTTCGGTGCAGGAGCGCTCTTGCTGTAATATATCGCTTTCAGATGACCTGTCTCATTGAAAGAGAAGTTTCCCGAATATTCCTCGATGCTCCATCCCTGAGGAACGATCTCGTCTATCGCCCATATCATCTCACCGTTTGTCGCGGTTACAGTCAGGCTGACAGTAACGTTCTCTCCGTACTGCACGCTGCCTGAAGAGAATGAGCGGCTCACGTCAGAAGCATTCGCAATCTGAATGGCGGCTGCAGAAACGAATATCGCGAATGCGATAATAAAGAATCCCTTCATCTTTCCCATATTTTTATTTGTTAATGGGGTGTTATATATATTTCCCATATTCGGATTCTGCCACTTCGATTCCTCAACCGGTTTTCAAGGATTCTGCCTGTTGGACGCTCCAGAACAATCATTTCTTTCTCTTGAGAACAAGTGCAACTATCACCGCAATTACCATTATAACAATAGCAGCAAAAATACCAGGAGTGTAATCAGCCTCTCCCGAAACCACTGTTATCTCAGACTGGCCTCCTATGTCCGCGAGACCGTCTATGCCTTCCATCCCGTACTGGCCGGAGAAGGAGTATGTCCCGGGCTCGGTGTCCTCAGGAATGGAAAGCCGATACGTAAGCGTTGTGCTCTGGGGGTTCATTATGCTGGCCCATTTGACATGCCCCGAGCTGTCTATGCCTCCCTTATTGTCCGGATTGAATGCCTCGAATCCCTGAGGCGGTATCTCCTCAACAAGATAATATCTCTCTCCGCCTGTGAGTTCGACTTTTATGGATACTGTTATATTCTCTCCGGGCCTTGCTGTCTGCGGAAGAATTCTTGTAACTCCGGAAGCAGAGGCATCGGATGCGATAGCGAAAAGGATAAGCGAAGAAATCAGAATCGGAAATAGTATTCCCTGAAGTTTCATGATTATTATTTGCCGTCAGTCATATATATATCTGACTATCTTACATCTGCAATCGCTCTGCAGCTTCTGTTTCTGTTGCGATATGAGCGGAAGCCACAAGTCGAAGGAATGGGACCGCCGGGGTTTTCGCAACGCAGAGCGTTTAACGGTTCTTAATCCCTCATGGGAACAGGCCGGTAAGGGGCACGGAAACTTACGTTGCGTTTACTTTCATGTTTTCCGTACACGTTTGTTTCCGTCAGGAAACTCCCTGCCGGCACCTTCTCCTGCTCCCATCAGAAGGTGCATCAAGAGGGAGCTGACCGCTTCCTTATTGCGGAAGCTTCTGTTATGTTTACCTGCATGTTTTCCGTACACGCTTTTGAGGAAGGCGGAAGCCTCCTGTAAAAGGGTGTGCGGAAGCCTATCTTGCCCCTTGCGCTTTGTATTCGTATCCCCTTCCCCTCTAACATTCTCATGGGGATAGGGCGGTAAGGGGCACATAAGGCGTAAGCCTATCTTGCCCCTTGCGCATCGAACCCGGGTCTGAAGCTCTGCCTGAACCTCCCCGGTATTCTGATTATGTTCTTGCGCGCCGGGAAAGTTCACCCGAAGCTCCAATGATACCACTACACCACGGTCCCTTCGAATACGCTATAATAACGAAGAATAATTTAAATAAACACTCAGGACAGACGGTCAGATTCCGGATTTTGCCATCATGAACCTCACAAGGTCGTTTCCCTCTATCCTGAAGCTTCCCCTCTCGGCATGGGCCTCGTCGAACCTCTCTATCCTGTCCGGAATGGTCTTGCCTCCGGAAACAAGAAGAGGAACAGGGTCTGTCAGGTGTTCGTAGCCTCTGAACGAAGGCGAACTCGCGGTCCTGTGGTCGCACGTGACTGCGACGACATGCTCCCTGTCATCGAGCGACCTCACAACCCTTATCACCTTCCTGTCTATCTTTTCTATAAATCTCCTCTTGACATCAGGCTGCCTGTTGTGCGATGCTATGTCAGCGCCGTTTATATGGAGAAACACGAAATCGTGCTTCTTCAGCGCCTTCAGAAGCGCCCCTGCCTTTGCGTCAAGGTCTGTGTCCACGTAGCCTGTCGCTCCCCTGACTCTTATCTTCTCGAGGCCGAGGAAGGAAGCCACTCCGAAAGCCACAGGCATTGCTGATATGCACGCCCCGGAGAGCCCGAACCTCTCCCTGAAACTCCTCACGCTCTTCTTCATGCCCACGCTCCTTATCAGAATGGTGTTCGCGGGAAACCTTCTCTTCCTGTTCACGGGCTGCTCTGAAAGAATCTTTGTGGTCCTGTACACAAACCTGTTCAGGACCGAAGCCGTGAATCTTCCATTTATATCCCTTGCCTGCACCTGAGGAAGAGGAACGCCCGTCCTTCTGGGGTCGTTTGGAACAATCCTGTCAGAAAGACGCTCTCCCTTCATCACAATCACCACCCTGTGGCCCGCAGATTTCCTGACAACGAACCTCACCCCGTCAATCTCCATTCCGTCAAGCTTCCTGCACAGCCTCTCAAGCCCTTCCTCCTCCCTTCCGGCCCGCCTGTCAGCGATATTGCCTGCGCTGTCAAGTGTGGCGAAGTTCCCCCTTATGCAGACGTCGCCCTCTCCGGGTTCGAGTCCGAGGCCTATCGCTTCCAGATACCCTCTTCCCGGATACTCCCTTTCCGAGTAGCAGCCGAGAAGCTTCAGATAACCTATGTCTGAGTCGGCGCCTCCCTTGTATTTCATGTCAAGAAGGCCCACCACGCCCCTTTTTGCAAGGAAGTCCGTGTTCGGCTTCTTCGCAAGCGAGAGGGGAGTCCTTGTTCCCGCGTCGCCTCCGCCGTCAATCACAACCACGACATATTTCATGCAATATATTTGGCGCGGTGCGATAAAAAGCTTGGACAGCCTTTGGATTGATAAAGATTTATAACAACTCCACAATTCTTATCAGATAGCATGGAAGAGAGGGGAATAATCAGGAACAGGGATGTCCTTGATATGGATTTTGTCCCTGAGAGGGTGGTCTCGAGGGACGGTCAGGTGAAGTCCCTCATGCTCGACCTGAAGCCTGTCCTGGAGGGAGGAACCCCGAGGCACTCGTTCCTTTACGGTCCTCCCGGAACAGGGAAGACCTGCATATCCCGTTATGTTGTCTCAGAACTCTCCAGGGAGACGCACATCCTCTCAACCTACGTGAACTGCTGGAAGACCTCCACGAGATTCAACATTCTCTATGAGATAGCAAGGCAGGCAGGCCTCGCCGCGGCTGTTCACAGAAAGGGAACTCCGGTGGACGAACTCATATACCTTCTCGAGAAGAGGGCATCAGCCTCTCCTTTCGTAGTGATACTCGACGAGGTGGACAAGATAGAGGAGGGGAAGGTCCTGTACGACCTGCTTTCCATCCGCGGGATTGTGCTTGTGACCGCGTCCAACAATCCTCATGCCTTCCACAGGGCTGACCCGAGAGTGATGTCCCGGTTATCATCCATGGACAGTATAGAGTTTCCTGCCTATTCGCCGGAGGAGATACTCTCTATTCTTTCCGACAGGGCGGAGTGGGGCCTTTTTCCGGGAGTTATAGACAGGACAAGACTCATGATGATAGCGAGGGCAAGCCGCGGCGATGCGAGGAGGGCGCTGGAAACCCTGAGGGTGTGCGCGGAGGAGTGCGAGAGGCATGGTCTTGAATCCATTCCGGATTCTGCGATAAGAAGGTTCATTTCATCCCTTCCGGAAGCGGAGGAGAGGTTTAGCGACAGCCTCAATCCATATCATGCAATAATACTCGATGCTGTGAAGAGGAACCCCGGAATAAACGCAACGTCCCTTTTCGAGGAGTTCTCAAGGCTCTGCTCCGAGAGGGGCCTCGAGGCCGTGGTGGACAGGACGTTCAGGAAACACACCTCATTCCTTCTAAACGCAGGAAGGCTCCGCGCAGAGAAGAGAGGAAAAGAGCGCGCATTTTTTCTGAGGGAATAATAAGATGCCGGAACATCGGAACACCGGAAACCCGCTCCGGTTAGGTTTATATCCTTCTGAAAGAAGCTATTATCAAAGGCCTCCTAAATAAAGGGGCCTGACACCTTCGGGTGGCCGATATTCCTTCCTGATGCGCAGGATATTGGCCTCCTAAAACAGGTGATGTCCAATGAATGTTTCCCTCCTGCCAAAGCCACCGGGGGTCAATGAATCCGTACCGGCGGAAAGAGGCCCCGAACCCATCCACACAAGGATAGAGAAGGAGCTGTCCCATCTAGACTCCCTTCTCCTCAACCTCAGATTCCTTTTCCTTTAATTCTTCAATTTATTAGGAACCTGAAACAATAATCTAATCATGCCAGCTTCTGTGGTGACAAGGGAGGAGTGGTCAAGACTGGGATTCCTCTTTGCCGCAATAGGCTCTGCGGTAGGTCTTGGAAACATCTGGAGATTCCCCTACATGGTCGGCATGAACGGCGGGGGAGCCTTCCTGATTCCATATCTCATAGGCGTCGTTGTCTTTGCCCTGCCACTTATGCTTCTGGAATTCTACACCGGCAGGAAGTTCAGGGGCTCGGTGATGACCGCTATGAGAAGGATAGACAAAAGATTATGGCCTGTGGGCCTCATGCCCCTTGTTCTTTCCACAGCGATACTGAGCTACTACCTCGTGGTCTCGGGCTGGACACTCGCATACTTCCTTTTTTCCTTCTCCTCCTATCCCGAATTCCACAGCTTCGTGTCAGGCCTCTACCCTCTTCTCTTCTTCGCAGCAGCGCTTGCCATAACATCGGCAATAGTGCTCAGGGGAATAAAGCACGGCATAGAGAAGACCTCGATGATAATGATGCCCGTCTTCATGCTCGTTCTCGGTATTCTTGTCCTGAACTCTCTCACCCTTCCCGGCCTTTCAAAGGGACTCTCCTTCTACCTCACCCCGGACTTCTCCTATCTGGCAAAACCGCAGACCTGGGTGATGGGAATAAGCCAGGCCTTCTTCTCCCTTTCAGTAGGCTATGGGATCCTCCTGACGTACGGCAGCTATCTCGGAAGAAGGAGGAACATACCCAAATACTCCCTCCAGATTGCCGGAGCGGACACCGCGATAGCGCTGCTCGGAGGGCTTATGGTCTTCCCCATAGTGTTCACGTTCGGGCTTGACCCCGCATCCGGAACCGAACTCAGTTTCGTCTCCCTCCCTCAGGTATTCCAGTCCATGCCTTTCGGCCTCATTCTCGGAACGCTCTTTTTCCTCCTTCTCTTCATAGCAGCCATAACGTCCGCTGTGTCCATACTCGAGGTCGGGGTTTCCGGAATGATAGACGAGCTTGGATGGAGCAGGATGAAATCCGTAGGCCTCCTTTCATTTGCTGTCTTCTTCATGGGCGTTCCCTCAGCGCTGAGTTTCTACGACAGCGGGACGTCTGTTCTTGGAATGCCGTTCATAGACTTTATGGACGTCACGTTCGGTTCCCTGCTCCTGCTGTCAGCCGCCGCGCTCTCCCTCTCCATCACATGGTTTTACAGGAGAAAGCTCTTCGATTTCAGGAGACTCCTCGGCCTGGACCTCTCCGGGGCCGCAATATTCCTCCTGAAGTACGTCATACCTCCGGTGATGATTCTTGTGTTTCTTTTCGACCTGTTCGCGTGAATTCGTAACGCATATAAAGCTTTCTCTTACAGACTGAAACGATAACATGGATAAATACTTTTTCGAGGAGGACAGGGATGTCGCTGACAGGATGGAGCCGCATCTCTTCGTGCTCAACGGAGAGGGAAGAATACACTCCTACGAGAATTCCGAACTCTCCCCGCTCATAGGGGTTGAGCTCTATCCGGAAGACGTGGGCATTGGTATAGAGGACTACGTAGAGAGGTGGCACTTCTCTGGCCGCATGAAAGAGAACTATATCAGGAAATACGAAGAGATGCTTTCAGGAAAGAGGGAAAGATTCCTCAGGCACATGGACAGCGTGCCTCTTAAGGTTTCGGATGAACTTCACCTTCATGTTGAGGCAGTCAGGACAGGAGGTTATATCGTCACAGTGTTCAGGGACGAGAGCCATGTCACGGCAGAAAAGAGAATACTGCAGGATAACATAGGCATAATAATGCACGAGATTATGAGCCCGCTGTCCACGATAGGAGGGTTCGCGAACCTTATAAAGAGAAAGGCTGAAGGCACCGAGATGGAGGAGTACGCCGGTATTATATATGAGAACGCCACGCAGCTTGAGGAGAACGTCAGGGACCTTCTCTGGATGCAGAAGCTTGAGCAGGAGAGGCCGATAGAAAAGAGGGTGTGCAATCTCTACAGGGATGTAATCGCCCCCGCCCTCAAGAGCACTTCCGGATATTTCATAGAGAGGTATGACAGGCCTCCCATGACAATAGACCACCAGAGAAGCCTCACAGAGAGCATAGAGATTTACACAAACTCCGCACTGCTAAAATTGGTTGTTTGGAACCTCTTCCACAACGCGGCGAAATACGGGGAAACAAGGATGACTTACGGAGCGAATCCCGAGTTCTCGGAGACGCACATACTTCTGAACGTATACAACGACGGACCCCCTCTCGAGGACGAATTCATAGACAGCATGTTCCAGAGGTTCAGGAGAGGGGAGAGGGCGAAGAGGAGCGGGCAGAAAGGCCTCGGTCTAGGCCTCTACAACGTGAAGATAATAATGAACAGGCTCGGGGGCGACATCTGGGTGGAGAAGGGAAGAAAGGAAGGGGTGAACGTGCTTTTCACGCACCCGAAATACGTTCCGGAAGATTTATAAACCGGAGTTTCAACACTGTTCTGTGAGCCGGGTAAACGGCTTCCCTGAAGGGTGAAACCTCCGGGGAGGAAGCTCCGCTCATCCAGCCCTTTTGCAGGGCAGTGCGCCGCTGAAAGGCGGAGGCAGAGATGCCTGCAGCAGGAGCAGAAACCCACCCGGGTTCCTGAGCAATGAGGCGGAAGCACCGCGGCAACGCGGGAAATACGCCGAGCGCGGACGGAAAGCCGGGATGAGACGTGCCTGCTGACCACGGATGCAAGCGTTCGCGCTCAGACAGATGCCGTTGCCCCAACACCCCGGAACAGGGTGCGGGGTCACAGAAAGCGGGCTATTCCCGGCACACATTTATTCTTCATTTTCCAATACTTGCTTATTTTATGAGAAGAATAGAAAGCTACGGAAATCCTCTGGGGATACTCCTTTCACAGGAAACCGAACATTCTCGGCCGGCAGCAAGCCATGCAATCCTTGGCCTCTACCTCTTCGTGATGTGACTCAATTCCGGATTCCCATGCTGAAACCAGTCTGATACTGTTTTTTAATAAGCGTTTCAGTTTTATATGCAGGGAGGCCGGGAATGGCAAGGAAAACCTATAGGATTGAGGGGATGCACTGCGCCAGCTGCGCTGTCAATATAGAGAAGTCAGTCCGGAAGCTGAAGGGAGTGAGAAACGCGAAGGTGAATTTTGCGGCGAACAAGCTCTATGTCGAAGCCGGGAGCGATGTTAGCGACAGCAGTATTGCGGAAGCGGTTTCCAGGGTTGGCGATTACAGGGCGCTCAGCGAGGACGCGCCGGAACGCAAAGGAGAAGAAGCCGGAACCGCAGGGAACAGAAGAGTGGTCTTCATTGTCCAGGGGCTTGACAACCCACACTGCGCCATGGTTGTGGAGAAGGCAATCAGGAGCGTGAACGGTGTGAAGAAACTCTCCCTGAACATAAACTCACACAAGGCTGACGTTCTCTACTCGGGGCCTGAAGAGATGAAGGAGATGATAAGGAAGGCGATAGAGCGCGCAGGATACAAAGTCATGGGAGAGGAGTCGGAATCCCTGACGCAGGAGGATGCGGAGATAAGGGAGATGAGAGAAGCCAAGAGAAGGATGCTCGGCGCATGGGTCTTCTCCCTTCCCGTCGCTGTTCTCATGTTTGCCGAGATGTTTGCAGGAGTCAGGGTTCCTTTTATTAACTGGCTCTTCATCCTTGCGGCTGCTCCCGTCCTCTTTCACTTCGGCAGGAGGACGTACGTATCCGGTCTCAAGTCCGCCAGATACCTCGCGTTCAATATGGATTTCCTGATCGCTCTGGGAACGCTTGTTGCATTCATAACGGGATTTATGCGGCTGTTTCTTCCCATGGAGAACTACGCTGCGATAGCAGCGATGATAATGTCCTTCCACCTCACCGGCCGCTACGTGGAGGCGAAGGCTCGAGGAAGGGCGTCGCAGGAGATAAGGAAGCTCCTTGAACTCGGAGCGAAGAGCGCGGTGGTGGTCAGGAAGGGAAAGGAGATGGAGATTTCTGTCTCCGAAGTGAGGCCCGGCGACGTCATGGTCGTGAAGCCCGGGGAGAAGATCCCCACGGATGGAACCGTGGTCAAAGGAGAAAGCTCTGTTGACGAGTCCATGGTAACCGGGGAGAGCCTGCCTGTGGAGAAGAGGAAGGGCGACGCGGTCATAGGAGCGACAGTGAACCAGGACGGAATACTGTACGTGAAGGCGACCAGGGTCGGAAAGGACACCTTTCTGGCTAACATCATCAGGCTGGTCGAGGAGGCCCAGGGAAGCAGCGTCCCTATCCAGGAGTTCGCGGACAGGGTGACCGCATACTTCGTTCCCGTAGTGATGATAATCTCTCTTGCCACCCTCGTTTTATGGCTCTCCTTCCCGGAAACGATGAAGTCCCTCGCTTCCTTCTTCTCGTTCCTGCCGTGGATAAATCCTGATATCGGAACCGTAGCTCTTGCCCTGTTCGCGTCCATTGCTGTCCTTGTTATCGCGTGCCCCTGCGCCCTTGGTCTGGCAACTCCTACAGCTCTAATGGTCAGCTCCGGAATGGGAGCAAGGAACGGAATCCTTATAAGAAGGGGGGAGGCAATCCAGACAATGAAGGATGTCCGCATCATAGTGTTTGACAAGACCGGAACAATAACAAGGGGAAAACCCGAGGTGAGAGAGATATTCGCGAAGGGGAGCGAGAAGCGTGTTATGGAGGTTGCCGCAGGCCTTGAGAAACTTTCGGAACATCCCCTGTCAAAGGCAGTGGTTAACAAGGCAAGGGAGATGGGACTCACTGGGGTGGTGAACGTGAAAGGATTCAGAATACTCAGGGGCAGGGGGGTGGAAGGAAAGGCCGGAACAAAGCGCATTGTTATAGGGAACGAGGCCCTTATGAAGGAGAGGGGAATCCCTCTCGCCGGGTTCGAGGAAAAAATAAAGGATTTTGAAGAGAGGGGATTCACTGCCATTGTTGTTTCAGAGAACAGAAAGGTTATCGGGGTTATAGGGATAGCGGACGCTGTGAAGGAGGATTCCGCACAGGCGATAAAGGAGCTGAACAGGAGCGGCTACAGGACTGTCATGGTCACGGGAGACAACGAGAGGACTGCTAAGGCGATTGCCCGGGAGGTCGGAATCCGGGAGGTGATAGCTAACGTTCTGCCTGAGGACAAGGTCAGGAAGGTAAGAGAGCTTCAGGAAGAGGGAAAGGTGGCCTTTGTGGGCGACGGGATAAACGATGCCCCGGCGTTGAAGCAGGCCGATGTGGGGATAGCGATAGGGACCGGAACAGACATAGCAATCGAGGCCGGAGACATCGTTCTTGCAAAGGGAAGCCTCAGGGGGGTTGTGCAGGCAATAAACCTCTCCAAAGCAGCGTTCAGGAAGATACGTCAGAACCTTTTCTGGGCGTTCGCGTACAACATTGCGGCAATCCCGCTCGCTGTCATGGGCGTCCTCCACCCGGTGATAGCTGAGATAGCAATGGCCTCTTCTTCCATAACAGTGGTCGCGAACGCCAATCTCTTGAGAAGGGTTAAGATATGAGAAGGGAGCGCAGCAATATTTAAATACTGCGCGCGTATTCTAATACATGGCGAAGAAGGACAAGATAAGGATGCCCCAGTCAACTGCGGGCCTTATGGTGTACAGCGATGTGGAGAGCGCGATAAAGATAAAGCCCGAGTACGTCGTCGGGGCCGCGATAGCCCTCTTCTCCCTCGTTCTGGCTCTCAAGTTCATCGCGTTCTGACCAAATAATTTATTCCTGCCCGACAATTCTATAAAACCTTAACGTATTTTCTTGGTGATGGCATGTTCTCGATAAAACTCGGCCCTGCCGGCTCCCCTGCGGCGTCCACCCTTGAGGGCATAAGGGCTGTGAAGGAGATGGGTCTTCAGGCAATGGAGGTGGAGTTCGTCAGGGGGGTGAAGATGGGAAACGACCTTGCGAGGGAGTGCGGAGCACTCGCGAAGGAATTGGGAATAGAACTCTCCGTACATGCTCCCTATTACATAAACCTCGCCTCGGATGAGAGGGAGAAGAGGGAGGCCTCTGTCAAAAGGATACTGGACTCCTGCGAGAGGGGTCACCACCTCGGGGCGAGGGAGATAGTTTTCCACCCCGCATATTTCGGTAAGAAATCCAAGGAAGAGGTCCATGAAATCGTGAGAGAGGCTGTCATCAGGATGCAGGAGGAGATAAAAAGAAGGAAATGGAACGTCAGACTCGCTCCAGAGACCACGGGAAAGCATTCCGCGTACGGAAGCCTCGAGGAGATACTCCTGCTCTCTGAGGAGACCGGTTGCTCCTTCTGCGTGGACTTTGCGCATCTCTACGCCCGGAACAGGGGAAGCATAGACTACGCCGGAATCCTGGACATGATAGAGGAGAGGCTGAGGCCGAGGCACCTCCAGATACACTTCTCCGGGATTGAGTGGACGCTTGCGGGCGAGAGGAACCACATCGTGATAGCGAGCAACAAGCCGCCTTTCGAGCCTCTCGCAAAGGAGATTCTCGAGAGGAAGATAAGCGCCACGATAATATCAGAGAGCCCGGTAACCTGGAAGGACTCCCTCGAGATGAAGAAGATTTTCGAGCGGCTTGGCTACGATTTCGGTTAAGTTTATAAATAATCAAAACGAATGCTCTTGCAGGGCCCGTAGCTCAGTCTGGTCAGAGCACCCGCATATCGGAGCTTTCTGACTCCATGGATGATATGGTGAAGCTCTTAACCGGGGTGTCGAGGGAAGACTCAAGGGAAACCTTTTGTCTCTCGAATTCGAATCCCTCCGGGCCCATGCCTATAACATCGGTTCATCCTGATATTCTGCTGTTTCCCGATGTTTCAATTCTCTGGACAGGAAAAAACATACCTTGAACCCCCTGCAAACCTTTATAAACCGCTGCCCCCATTATGAAGGGCATATCAAGAGCTGCTTCTGGCTGTTCGGAGTATGCTGTTCAAAAGAAGGAGTTTTAGTATGGAAAACAGAAGATGGCAAAGGGAAATGCACGAAGCGGTCTGTTCCGATTGCGGAAAGAAGACCGAGGTTCCCTTCAAGCCTACTGAAGGCAGGCCTGTGTACTGCAGGGACTGCTACGCCAAGAAGAGAAGGTTCTAGTTCCATAAGGAACCGGGTTTCTCAGAATTCTATTTTTATGTTTTTGTTTATTCTGTCCCTCCTCGCCTGAGCTGAGTAACTGTTAATAAGCATGCCTGACAATAATATAGCATGACAAGCCTGATGGACAGGATTGACAGGGTTCTTCAGGATGCTCTTGTTCGGATAACTCCCACGGAGAAGGAAAGGAAGGAGATATCTGATGCGATAGAAAAGGTGAAGAGGGCGGTCGATTCTGTCCTGAAGAAGAGAAACCTCAGCTATACCATTGCCGGAAGCTACAATCGCGATACCTGGATGAAGGACAAGAGGGAGTTCGATGTCTTCGTTCTGTTCCCTGTGTCTTATTCAAGGGAGAGGTTAGAGGAGGAAGGTCTCAGCATAGGGAAGGAGATAATGAGGAGACTGAAGGGAAGGCATAAGGTAGCGTACGCAGAGCATCCCTATGTAAGGGGCTCTGTGGGAGGCTTCGATATAGACATCGTTCCCTGCTACAAGGTTGAATCCGCGTACTCGATAAAATCCTCTGTGGACAGAACTCCTTTCCACAACGAATGGCTCTCCAGACATCTCCTAAAGGAGCTCGTTCCTGATGTGAGACTCCTGAAGCAGTTCTGCAAGGCCCTCTCTCTCTACGGTTCAGACGCGAAGACAGAGGGCTTCTCCGGCTACCTCTGCGAGCTTCTCATCATACGCTACAAGTCATTCAAGAACCTCCTCAGGGAGGCATCCTCATGGGAGCCGGGAAGGACGGTGATAGACCTCGAGGGACACGTGAGCGACTACAAAGCGATACACAGAAAGTTTCCCGGCCAGCCTCTGATAGTGATAGACCCTGTTGATCCTGGGAGGAACGTCGCTGCCGCGCTCTCTCCGAGGAACTTCGTGAGATTCGTTTCCTCCTGCAGGAGATTCCTGAAGAACCCCTCTCTCCAGATGTTCTTCCCGTCTCCTGAAGGCCAGTCTCTGAATGATATCCGCAGCGCCTTCTCCAAAAGGGAGACCTTCCTTCTCGGCCTGTCGTTCAGGTGCCCTGAAGTGATAGCCGATATACTCTGGCCCCAGCTCAGGAAGACCGCAGCACGACTCGGCAACGTACTCTCTGACAACGGCTTCCGCATACTCAACACTCTTGCATGGAGCAACGAGAAGGACCTCTGCGCAATCGTCTTCGAACTCGAATATGAGAAGCTTCCGAGGATAAGGAAAATCATCGGGCCGAGCGTGTTCTCCCTGTCCCATTCCAGGCAGTTCATAGAGAAATACAAGAAGCCCGGAAGGGTATGGGTGGAAGGGGAGTTCTGGGTTGCAGAGGTGAAAAGAAGGTTTCGAACCCCTGAGTCTATTCTTAAGGACTTCCTCTCGTCGGATGAGAAAAGGCTGAAGGAGAAAGGTGTTGCGTCCCACATGGCAAGGGAGATAGCGCGCGGATTCAATATAATGAAAGTGTCCGGGGTGTTCTCGCTCGCAGGAAAGGAGAAAAACTTCCGCAAGGCTCTTGAAGGCATGTTTTTCGAGAGAGCTGAGATATGAGGCGTCATTCGTTTCATATCCAAGCTCCTGCTTCGCTTCTATAAACCTGCAGGGCGAAAGAGTCGATGCAACTACGCGCTATCATAGAGGATAGGCCTGTTGGTGAGGAAATCCCTTCCGCAGAATTCTGGACTCTTCTCATCCTCGTCTTCGATAATTTCTTTGACCAGTCTGAAAATCAGGACAGAGAGGTCCATGTCTCTGCTGAAATACTCTATGTGCTCCCTGTCTCCTGCGTATTCCCCGAAAACCTGCCTTGCGAGAAGTGCCGCATGGTATTCTTCCTCGCTTATCTCCTTCCCATGCTTCTCCCTTATCGCATCGCTTCCTATGAAGAGAATGTCAAAGGCCTTCCTGTCGTCTGTTATTTCATAGTTCATATCAAGAATCCGGGCATGGATTTAAGTTTTTATGCCTAAAGGTTCAGGAAGAAGGTCCAGCTTATCAGCCATATAAACAGGTATATGACAGCTCCGTTCCCGAGCCACCACTTCACCCCTTTCTTCCCTGTAACCCTTTCGAGAGCGTAGCCGAGCGCTATGAGAATGACAACGCCCAACCCTACGGAATAAAGAGTCCTGTACATCAGCTGGACCTGCAGGGAGAACCAGCCCATCACAACCGCAACTGCCACGTGCGTTATGACAGATATCCTTATATGCCTTAATTCCGATGAATCATCCATTCCATCACTTTGACTTGTGCCTCATTTTCTTCCTTCTCTTGCGAAGCTTGTGCTTCTTCATCTGCTTCCTTTTCCTCTTTCTTCCGCAAGGCATACATAAATATACAGCATCATCTATTTAAATTTTCCAGAAGCCTTGCAGTCAGCAGCGAAACAAAACAAAAACATCGAGACTTCGGTGCATCCGCTCCATCATTGCCTCTCTGCAATTCGTTGTTGTGATGCGAACCCGTCCGGTTCAGAGCTCAGCGATCTGCTTTGCAACGAAATCCCTGATCTCCTTCTCGTCCGGTATCGCAAGAGACTTTTTGAATCTCTTTGTTCCGTCAGGCAGGAAGAAGCCCCTTGAGACAGCGATGAACTCGTTGTCCTCGCCGCCCTCGACGACCGCCTTCTTTCTGGCGACCTCGATGAAGTTGTTCTTTCCGAACTTCACTTCCTCTGCCTTTACAGTCTGGAATTCCACCATTGTATTACCTCCATTGTAAACCTTTGCAGGTAAACCCTTGCATTGGTTAACTGTTAATACCAGCAAAGTATTTAAAAAGCTATCGTTTAAACCCAATGTTCGCTTAATCAGGAATATCCAGAACATCGATTTTCTTCATATGCTCTATGGCCTCATAAAGTTCTTCAACAAGAGATTTGTACTCCTCGAAACTCCTCTTCATCTTTTCCTCTCCGCAGCCGTTCCTCCTGAGATGTTCTATGGTCCCATATGCCCAGAGAGCATCCTCTGCGCACAACTTAACAGCTGCTAGCGCTTTGTACACGTCATCTCCGTAATGTATTTCTCTCATGACATTGTGTTTGCCGTTGTATTTAAATAATTTACTATCACAAAGTGGTCATTTTACAGAACAGTCTATATTAATCAGTCATGCAATAATATGCTCATGAACCCCTACATCGAGATTCTCAGGCCGAATGTCGCGTTTCTCAGCGTGCTCGGAATAGTGGTCGGAAGCCTGGTTTCCGGGGCTTTCTCCTTTCCCCTCCTCGTCGCATTAGCATCCATCGCGGCGTTCCTGATAACAGGAGCCGGAAACGCATTCAACGACTACTTCGATTACAGGATAGACAGGGTGAACAGGCCCGGGAGACCGATACCCTCCGGAAGGATTTCGAGAAGGAACGCGTTCAACTACGCTGTAATAATCAATCTTCTCGGTCTTGGCCTCGCTTCCCTCGTGAGCCTTCCCTTCCTGGAGATAGCGTTTCTAAACACCATAGTGCTTTTTGTCTACGCATGGAAGTTGAAAGCGAAGCCCTTTGTCGGCAACCTTTCGGTCGCTTACCTCAGCGCTTCCACCTTCCTCGCAGCCGGCCTGATAACCTCTGGTTTCTCCTCCCTTCCAGGCTCGGCTGTATTCATACTCAGCCTGATATCCCTTTTCGGCACGCTGGGCAGGGAGATATTCAAGGACATCGAGGACATCAAGGGCGACAGGCTTTCGGGAGCGAGAACCCTTCCCATTATGTGGGGAGAGGGAAAATCCAGAACCCTTGCCTACGCATCCCTATACTTCGCCTGCCTCCTCCTGATTCTCCCTCTCTACTTTGGGATGTTCGGCTTTCCCTATCTCGCAGGCGCTGCGCCGGCCGCCGCGCTCTGCATATACGCCATTAAGACGCCTCCTGCCAAGACCCAGCGCCTCATAAAGAAATCCATGTACCTTGTGTTCCTCGGCTTCATACTCGGAAGCCTGCTGTGAGAAATCATTTGGCTTTCGCCTTTTTGACAACCTTTATTATCTTCCCGAGCGTTTCAGGGTCCTTCTCTGCTATTGTTCCCGTGACTATGATGTCCGCGCCTGCCTTTACCTTCTCCAGGGCGCTCTTTGCGTCCCGTATCCCCCCGCCGACTATTAGATAGATTCCATTCCCGTTCAGCGCCTTCCTCGTGGCTGCTACCATCTCGTTGGGCACGCACATCTCCGCCCCGGAGCCCGCCTCTAGATAGACAAACTTCATGCCGAAATACTTTGCGGCGAGAGCGTACGCCACAGCGAAATCTGGCTTGTCCCTCGGAAGAGGCCTGACGTCCCCTGCCCACGCAACAGAGGTGAGCTTTCCGGACTCCACTATGAGGTATCCCATTGGCAGCGCTTCTATGTCATAGTTCTTTATCATCACAGCGCCCTTGACCTGCTCCTCTATAAGATACGTAAGCGAGCGGGAATTAAGGAGACTCATGAAGAACACGGCATCCGCATGTTGCGATATCCCGGAGTGGGAACTTGGAAAAAGAATCACCGGAATGTTGCACGCCTCCTTTATGCGTTCCACGGTCTCGTTAAGGAACATCGCCTGCGCGGCCTGCGAGCCTCCGACCATTATGGCGTCCGTTCCCATCTTCTCCGCTTCCAGAGCGAGTTTCGCTGCCTCTTCGGGTTTCTGCTTGTCCGGGTCTATGAGCGTGAAATGAAGGACTCCGCCCTTCCTCCTCTTCCGGATGTATTTCATCACCCACTTTTTCTTCTTCCTGAACAGCCTCATAAAAGCACCCAAAACTTATTATACGAATATCAGAATCGCTTAAATATCTAATTGCCGCTCACTCCGGTCACCCTCAGCGCCTCGACCGCCTTCCTCCTGTCAAGTCTTATGTGGTCGAGTATGGTATATCTTTTCCTTATCTTCCTTGCCTTTAGCAGGGCCTCGAGCGCAGTCTCCTCACTCACGCCTATCTCCCTCAGAGTGGTTGGCGCTCCGACAGACCTTAAGACATCCCTGATGCTCTCCCAGTCATCTCCCTGGAGATAGGACATGATTATCGAGCCTATCCCGCACTGCTCTCCGTGCAGCGCTGTCGAACCCATCATATCCAGGGCATGGGAGAACATGTGCTCTGCCCCGGAAGCCGGCCTCGATGACTTCGCCATGGACATGGATATTCCGGACGTGATTATGGCCTCCACGAGGTTCCTTATGCCCCTCTCCTTCCTCTTCCTTATAAGGTTTGCGGACCTTATCACTATCTCGGAGGCATGGAGGGAGAGGTCGACAGCGAACTCCGAGAAATACTCGCCTTTGTGCTTTCCGAGCCTCCAGTCATTGACAGCTGTCCTGTTAGATATTATGTCAGCGCATCCCGAAGCTATGAGCCTGTAAGGAGCCTTCTTCATTATCCCTATGTCAGCGACTATCGCTATCGGGGGCCTGCAAGCAAGGGAGTGTTTCGCGTCGCCGTTCTTTATGCTCACCCTCTCTGATGCTATGCCGTCGTGCGACGGCGCGGTCGGGACGGACACGAAAGGAAGCGATAATCTGAATGAGACAAGCTTTCCGACATCTATCACCTTACCTCCGCCCACGCACAGGACAACATCAAACCCTTCTGCTGACTTCCCTATCCTTTCGGCTTCTGATGACGATGCCTCCCTCACCACATTTTCCTGATAGTTCATGCCGAGTTTCTTCTCCATATCCCTGGCAAACCTCTCGGTATTCGTTCCTGTCAGAACCAGAGCATTTTCTGATATTCCAAGCTCCCTGCACACCTTTCCGACGTCACGTATAACCTTCTTCCCGACCACTATCTTTCTCGGAAGCTCTATGACATGAGGGTCCATGCTCTCGCTGGAATAGAATGCGAGACCCGATTTATAAATAAATTCCCCGGCAAACCAATATAAAATCCCTTCTCACTTCTTATTTATGTTCTCCAAGCTCAGGGACTCCTTCAGAAAGGGAATGGAGAAGCTCAGAAAGAAGGAAGGTGAGACCTCTTCTCCCTCACAGGAGAGTCTGTCCAAGAGAAAGCCGTCAAGGGAGAAACCGGAAGCTTCCGGCCTCAGGAGAATCACGACGAAACAGCTCTCTGAAAAAGATATAGACGAATTCTTTGACAGCATAGAGCTTGACCTCATACAGGCGGACGTGGCTCTGGAGGTTGCGGATTTCCTCAGGAAGGAGATGAAGGAGAGGCTTGAGGGCGAGAGGGTTAGGAGGGGGAAAACAGACGAAGCCCTAACAGAGTCGTTGCGCGAATCCCTCCTCATGGCGTTCAGGAAGGAAGACCCTATCAGGAAACTCGAGGACGCCATAAAGAAAGCGAGATTGGAGGGAAGGCCCGCCTGCATAGTTTTCCTCGGGTTCAACGGTTCCGGGAAGACCACGACCATAGCGAGAGTTGCTCACCTCCTGTCAAAAAAGGGCCACAGACCGGTTCTCGCGGCAGGGGATACGTTCAGGGCCGCTGCGATAGAGCAGCTTGAGGTTCACGGAGAACGTATTGGAGCGAGAGTGATAAAGCACCAGTACGGCGCAGACTCTGCGGCAGTGATATTCGATGCCGTGAAATTCGCCAGGAGCAAGGGCTTCGACGTAGTCCTCGCGGACACCGCAGGAAGGGCGCACACAGACAGGAACCTCATGGACGAACTCAGGAAGGTCGTGAGGGTTAACAATCCAGACCTCAAGATACTTGTTGTAGACTCACTGACCGGAAACGATGCTGTGGAGCAGGCGAGGAGGTTCAGCGAGGCGGTCGGGATAGACGGGGTGGTGATGACAAAGACCGACGTGAACGAGAAGGGCGGCTCCATACTCTCGGTCGCATACGCCACTGGAAAGCCAATACTCTTTATAGGGACTGGTCAGGGCTACGACGACCTGCGGCCCTTCGACCCTGAGGAATTCGTGAACCAGCTTCTTGGATAGGGCAGGCACGCCCATCCTTGCAGTCAGATTTAAATACCCTTTGGACATATATCTATCGATGGCGGCCAAAGCGGGAGTGTTTACCCGTTCCCATGCACCCTTTTACGGGAGCTTCGCTAACGCTCGCTTCCACAAAAGCGTGCACGGAAAATACGTAAAAGGGTGGGGGAATTCGAAACACCCTTTTCCGGCAAAAGCTTGAAAAAGCGTGTTCGGAAAAGAGCTGTTGGTGCGGAAGCACGGAAGTCAAGCCTCCCGACGGTCTGGGGTGTAGTGCCTTCGGGTGCGAAACCCAGACAGCTGCCTGTTTTAACCTTTAAATCCATTTCTCCATATTCCTGTATATGAACAGACCGAAAGCGGCCCTGTACTCAGACTTTGACGACACGCTTGCGAGAACAGACGGAGGACTTTCCTTCTTTGCATTACTCCTTTTCAGGCTCTCTCCCTACAGCGAGGATGAGAAGAAAGGGGTATACGAATCTCTTCTGTCCATGGTTCACGAACTCTATGCAGGAAACATGGGAGTGATTGAAGACATACGCAGCAGGTACAATGAAGCGATAGGCGCGCACACTCTTGAAGAGATAAACAGGTTTGTCAGGGAAGGGAACTATCCTGCAGAATTTGACAAGGAAACTATCTCTCTCATAAACGGTTTGAAGAACGAGCATGGAGATTCTCTCCTTACCGGAATAATCACATCAAATTACCTCTACTGCGTGAAACACAACCTTGAGACAAACGGATATGACGGAATATTCGACAGGATAATAGCAAACGCGTTTGAGGAGAATTCCGGAAGGGCATATTTCATGTGGCGTGTCAGGAACAAGGCAGATATTCTCGAGAAGGAAATCTCCGAACTCTGCCTGGAGAGGAGCAATGTTGCTTATATAGGAAACGACAAGCTTGATGAGAGCGCGCTCGAGGTTTCGGGAATTCCAGTAATATCAAGGCTCGCAGAAGAGGATTTCAAGAAGAGATGGAGAGGCAGAGCCCTGATACTCGGAGAAGACGACAAGAAGCTCGAGGAAACCATAACCGGGATTCTAAAAGAAGAACATAAATAAAAGAAAACGGGAAAGGCCTGAGAGGCCTTAATATTCAGGCATCTGGCCGCCCATTCCGCCAGCTCCTCCAGAGCTTCCGCCCTTCTCGGAGCCGCTTGCCGCTATCACATCGTCTATCCTCAGTATCATCTCAGCGGCTTCTGTGGCGGATTTGAGCGCCTGAATCTTTATCTTTAGCGGTTCTATAACTCCGGCCTTGCTCATGTCCGTTATTTTTCCGGAAAACACATCAAGACCGGCATTCGCCTGCTTCTTGTCGTGCTCCGCCCTGAGCGAAGCGAGCTTGTCTATGGGGTCAAGCCCGGCGTTCTCTGCAAGGCTTCTCGGTATCACTTCCATTGCCTCTGCGAACGCGTTCACTGCAAGCTGCTCCCTTCCGGAGAAACTCTCTGCGTACTTCCTCAGCTCCTTGGAAACCTCTATCTCGGAAGCGCCTCCGCCTGCGACAATCTTCCCAAGCTCAAGCGCGGAGGCTATTCCCTTTATCGCGTCCTCCATTGCCCTCTCGACCTCGTCAACCACGTGCTCGGTCCCTCCCCTTATCAATATCGTGACAGCCTTGGGGGTCTTGCACTTCTCCACAAATATCATCTCGTCCCCGGCTATCTTCTTCTCGTACACTATTCCGGCGAAACCGAGCTCGTTGCTTGTAAGGTCCTTGAGGTTGCTCACTATCTTCGCTCCTGTCGCTCTCGCGAGCTTCTCCATGTCGGATTTCTTCACCCTCCTTGCAGCGAGTATGCCTTTCTTTGCAAGGTAGTGTTGCGCAACATCGTCTATTCCCTTCTGGCAGAAGAGCACGTTCGCTCCGGAGCTGGCGACTGCCTCAACCATCTCCTTCAGGCTTCTCTCCTGGTCCTCGAGGAAAGCCTGCATCTTCTCAGGAGAGTCTATGTTTATCTTCGCATCGCCTTCAAGCTCCTTTATCTCGAGCGCGGAATCCACAAGGGCTATCTTTGCGTTTTCAAGAGTCTTGGGCATAGCCGGATGGACGACCTCCTTGTCTATTATGATTCCGTCTATCAGGCGGGTCTCGTTTATCGAACCGCCCTCCTTCTTCTCCAGCTTTATGTTGTCGGTGTCAACTTCAATCTTTCCATCCTTCTCCTCAGCGACCTTCTTTATGGCCTGCACAGCAAGCTCTGCAAGCTCCTTTGAGGCCTTCTCGGATGACTTTCCTGTCATCGCTGTCTCTGCTATCTTCTCAAGCGTGCTCTCGTCCTTGAGTTCCACATTCATCGCTATGCCATCAAGGGTCTCAAGGGCTTTTGCCTTGGCCATTCTGAAACCCTTTGTTATGACCGTGGGGTGTATCTCCTGGTCGAGCAGGTCTTCGGCCTTCTTCAGGAGTTCGCCCGCGAGTATGACAGCTGTCGTTGTTCCGTCACCCACTGCGCTGTCCTGCGTCTTGGCGACCTCCACCATCATCTTTGCTGCCGGATGCTCTATCTGCATCTCGTTCAGGATGGTAGCGCCGTCGTTCGTTATCACGACGTCCCCGAGGGAATCCACAAGCATCTTGTCCATTCCCTTCGGGCCGAGCGTTGTCCTTACTGTGTCCGCAACAGCCTTTGCTGCTGCTATGTTGTTCCTCTGGGCATCCCTGCCCCTGCTTCTCAGAGTTCCTTCTGGCAGTATGAATATCGGCTGACCGCCATACTGTCCGTTCGTCATTTCAATCACCTCCAGTTAAAGATTGAACATAATATGTTCGCTACTCCGGATTGGCTGAGTTAGTTTTTTAGAAGCCCGGAGTGTTGTAACTTATGTAGTGCTTATATTTAAACTTAACTGGATAGTTTATACAGCACCGTGCCGCGTTTCCCATCCGGCAGGTGATAATTTCAAATACCAGATTGACCAAAGTTAAGGGATGGGCCCGTAGCTCAGACGCACCGCAGGTCCTGCTGTGCAGAGCATTTGGCCTAGAGCGCCCGTCTTATATGGCCACCGGGAGATTTCCGGTGAGTGCCTAGGCCAGCGGGAGGTCCTGGGAAACGGCCTGCGGAAGCAGACTGTTCAGGAATTCGAATCCCAGCGGGCCCATTGCACAATTTATCCGGGCAACTTCTTTATGTTGTTCAGGCAGAAGAATGTGTGAGGAAGCGAGCGTCAGCGAAGCTCCCGTTTGTTTTCAAGGGGTTTGGGTCAACAGCCTTTGGACGAAGGCGGCAGCCTCGAAAGGCTGTTATCTGAACCTTCTCTCCTTTTCCCTCTCGAATTTCGGGACGAAGAGCCGGTATTTCTCCTCCTCCCCCATCTCGTCGAGTATCCTCCTCACCACCATCTTCTCAGGGTGCGGGAGGAGGGGGACCCTCTTCTTTATATCCTCAAAACTCTCGAAAGGTTTCTCTTTCCTCGCCTCGATGATAGCCCAGAGGTGCTTCTTCCCTATACCCGGGAGGAGTTCGAGCTGGTGAAGCCTCGTTGTTATGCTCCCCGCCCTGTTGAAGAAATCGATGAACTTCTTCTCGTTCTTCATCACCATTTCGGTCACCATGTCCTCGAGTTCGTCCCTTGCCGCGGCAGTGAGTTCGTCCGGCCTTATCCTCTTCCGTATGTACTTCACCACATCCCTCTTCCCGTCTCCTATGTATACCCTGTCCCCGAGTTTGAGATGAACGTCATCCTTCACTATCACTTCAAGGAGCGAAAAATAGTTTTCTCCGACAACGTACGCGACCGGCTGCGACCTCTCCATTCCGTGGTGGCCGTGCGCAAGAAAGTCCAGAACTATCGCCCACTCGTCCTTTCTCAGAGGCTTCCTGCCGCGCATGTCATCACCGGATAGAATCAATTGGCTTTCTGCTTTAAATTGCTTAGCCGAACTTCTTCACCACGCTCAGAATCTTCTTCCTGTCCTCGTCAGAGAGCAGCGTGGTGTCGTTGTGAAAGATGAGCCTGAGCTGCTCCTCGTTCTCGGGAAGGAAGTTGAGAATCATAATCCTGTGCTTCTCCTTGAGCTTCTCTATCTTCCTGAGTTCCTCATCCATCTCCTTCACGCTCTTTTGCGAGAGCTTGCTGAACTTCCTTAAATGCTCCAGAGCATTCTTCTGTTCGTAGCCAAGCTCCTTTTCCTTTTCCTTCTTCATGAGAATGGACTTCGCCTCTGCCCATGAAACGAATCTCTGAGCCTTCACTTCCATGCTATCTTGCCTCCAGCGGCTTCACATGCTCGGGCCTCGCTATGACCTCCTTGAAAGACCTGCCGCTCCTAACGGATATTATGTACGAGCTTCCCCTCTTTCCCTTAACCGTTCCTGTCAGTCCCTTGAACCTCGGGTGGGGCATTCCCCTGTGGGACGAGGGGTCCTGTTTTATCACAACCGCCTGGCCTTCCTTCAGCTCTTTTATAAAGGCCTCAGGCTTGAACTTCTTCCTCTTTCCAACCGAAAGCTTCCTTCTCGTTCCGGAGCGGAACCCCTTACTCGCCCTCATAACAACACCTCGATTATACGTCTATAGAGCTTCTTATTAATATAAAGATATCGCACAGCTCAGTCCCATTCCTTTCCTGTGTGTATCCCGATGACATCAAGCTCAATCACCCTTGCGCTGTTCCCGAGAATTTCGGACACGCTCGGCCTTGTCCTCCCTCCATCTCCCGTAACCAGCTCCTTTATGTAAAGCCCTGCCTCCGCCCTTATCGTAAGTTCGGCCTTCCTGTCATCGATAATCTTCCATGAGATTCTCTTTACCTTCCTCCTCCTCTCGATGTCCGCCCTCCTGTGCACCACCCTCGACGGCGTCTTCTGCTCTATCTCTCCCTCAAGCTCCTTGAGCTTCTCAATCCCCTCCACAGGCCTCTCGAACTCCACGAGAACCCTGTAGCTCTTGTCCGGCCTCGCCGCCTTCAGCCTTGCGACCTCCTTCCTGTCCGACTTCCTGAGCGAGGAGACCTCCACCTTACCGGACGCGTTTATCTCTTTCTCAATCTCCCTGAGGTTGAGGTTCCTTTTTCTTGGTTTCGTTATCTCAAGGATGAACGGCCTCCATCCGAGGCACCTCGCGTCTATGTCCTCCCTTCCCATTCCGTGCAGACTGTGCTCCCCACCTCCGGTCTCCCTCATGAACGGCTTCGCGATTACATCCTCCACGCTCTCTTCGTATTTGTCCCACTTGGTCTGGGGAATCCCCCTCACGAGCTTCCTGTACCTTCCGTAGAAATACGCGGGAGAGGGTTCTATGTAGAACGTCTCGTTCTCGAGGTCGAGATAGACCACAATGTCGGGCCTCTC
Organism: Candidatus Aenigmatarchaeota archaeon; assembly: GCA_015520105.1. Taxonomy (GTDB): domain Archaea; phylum Aenigmatarchaeota; class Aenigmatarchaeia; order QMZP01; family QMZP01; genus WAQT01. The sequence continues at coordinate 2,449 of WAQT01000022.1, read as the reverse complement.
CCTGTCTGCCCTCTTCCCCGTGAGCTTCTCCAGAATCTTCCCAAGCTCCCTGTTTATCTCGGTTTTCAGAGGCTCCGCGTCTTCGCTACCGCACTGGAACCAGAATGTTTCCTCCCTCTCTTTAAGCTCCTCGCTCATTATTGTGCCGACCATGAAGGTATCGAATTCCCATTCCTTCATGGACTTCGCTATCTCCCTTGCCTTCTTCCCGAGCGTTGCGAATATCCCGTCGCACACGTCGCACTCGCTTTGTGGTTCTCTCAGACCGAGGACCTTCCTTATCGCCTTCCCTCTCTCCTCGTTCGTGAAGCCGTGCCCTATCTTTGCAAACTGCCTGCCGAGGCAGTGGTTGCACACGTTCCCGAACCTAAGGGCCTCCTTCGCAAGCCTCCTGACATTCCCGTCCACGAACTTTTCGAATCCAGAAGCCATAGTGATAGAATGAGCTTGCTATTTATAAACAGTAATATCCTGTTCCCCTCCGGCATAACACAGGAACAGACAACGGTTCCGGGACGTTGCTATTCAATCACGCGGGAACCGCTGCAGACAGGCATTCCGAGAACCTCTCTACCTGATTCCTTATCACGGTCTCGGTCTCATCATCAGTAAGCCCTTCTGTCTCATAAAGGAAGCCCGCATACCTTCCCTGCCACAGCACTCTCAGAACTTCTATCTTCTCCCTTTTGTCCAGCCCGGAGCAAAGAACATCCCTCACGCAGGAAACCCAGAGGTCCACGGGAAATCTGAACTCCCCGGTGCGCGTTATTCTTCCTATCGTTTCTATAGATTCCGGAGAGACGCACTTCCTTATTAAAGGCTCCATTCTTGAATATTCCTCCACGAACTTTCTCGCAAACCCCTCCCTGTCCACTACAACCTCTGACGGCCTCTTATCTGTGCCGCAGCGCAGTTTCTTTACGTCCCTTCCAGAGCACCACGACCTTATCCTGCTCTTGTAATAATTCATGAGGTCAAGCTTCATCCCAATAACCTCCTCGAACATTCCTCTTAGATGGTCGGTGTTTTTATAGAACCTCGATGAGCTGTGTTCCTTGACGCCGAGCTCGGCCTCTGTCACGCGAAAGGACTCTGCAACAGCGACAGTTGTGAGGAATATGTCTATGCCGAAGTTGTGGGGAAAGAGGGGATGCTGCAGAATCCTCTCCGCAAACCTTCTTGAGAGGCCGTAATCTCCTCCTATTGGCTGCCTTATCTCAGTCTTGTACAGAGCGGAGAAGAGGGGATATAGTATGTGATTCGTTATCACCCCGTCGTTCCTGTGCCTCCTGTAGAACGGAATCACGAGGTCGCTTCCGGAGAACACCGGCTCCAAGAGATGCTTTATCCAGAACGGCTCTATGCTCTCAAGGTCTCCGTCCACGACAGCCACCGCCTTTGCTCCGCAAAGTCTTGCCAGTATGAGGACGGTTTTTATTGCGCTTCCCTTCCCGGGAGTTCCGACCTCCCTCACGAACCTCTTGTCAGCGCAGGTTCCGGTTCTCTCTACTGCCTCCCTTGTTCCGTCGCTCGAGTATCCGTCGGACACCACTATCATGGACTTCCTGCCCGGAAAAAATTCGGAGAGGCCCCTGTCGACAGTTTTTATCACGTCAGAAACAGTGTCCTCGCAGTTCTTTGTGCACACCCCGACCAGTATGTCATAACTCTTTTGGAAGGTATCGGGACGCATCATCCCACGCCTCTTCCAGCCACAGGAACGCTACGGAAACCGCTATCAGTCATATTATATTATTGTCCTGTCTCCTTTATATATCTTATTCGGCATCCATATAATGATAGCATGAGAGCGCAGCTCTTCATCGTTGGCATAGTCTTTATAGCCGGGACGCTCTCGGCGGTGCAGGCAGGCCTTCTCGCCTATTCCATGATTGACGTGTCCTCTCCCCTGAGCGATAACGATGCCTACCTTCTGAAAAACGTGAAGGAAGTTATCAATAAGACAGTGACAGAAGAGCTGTCATGCACCGAGATGAACACGGACCTGAACCAACTGAAGCATTTTCTCTCGGACCTCGCTAAACCCCTCGAATATTCGGTTGACATCAGCTTCCTTGTGGATTGCGCGAAATGGAACTCCTATCCTCCGTCAGACCCTCCTGTCAGGGTCTCTCTCCAGGTCAAGAGCAGGACAGTGACGCCTAAAACAGAGACCAGCGAATATCTGGACATTTACAACACAGTGGGCATATACCCGTAACCCTCTTCGCGGCTTCCGGCGGTCTTCGCGCAACGGCATCAGTAGCTGCAGTGCTTATACTATGCAGATTCGCCTTGCAGAAACCTTGCAGAAACATCCGCATTTATATAGTCCCTCGGACCAAATAATATTATGCCGGAAAGAAGAGGAAACTCTCTCAAGGCCGCATTCCAGCTGAGCCTCGGCTTCATAGTCGCTGTGGTCTTCGCCGTGATTCTGTTGAGTCTG
>WAQT01000021.1 GCA_015520105.1 Candidatus Aenigmatarchaeota archaeon | reverse complement strand
GCAATATATTTTGTGATTTTATCAACATGTAAGGATTCTGGAAATTGATTCTATAAAATATCTATAAACAACGTTACAGAAACTCTTTATATGGGTTTGTTTCCTGTGGAAATTGTTTTTGTTGGGGGGTGAGACCCTTTTGTTTCCTGTGGAAATTGTTTTGATAAAATCAATAACAAGAATGTAAATATAACAATGTTATATTATAATCAAAAACAAAACAACCAAAACACAAAACTTTATATAAAATTCCACAAGAAATAAAGGGGGTATTGCCATGCAAAACACACTCGAAAATATTTTCCAGAAGTATATAGAGAGAAAAACCATATTTAAAAACAAGGACGCTCTTACCATAAACTTCACACCTGATAACATACCGCATAGGGAGAAACAAATAGAGTACATCGCTCTAATACTCGCTCCAATACTCAGAAACGAAAAACCATCAAACCTCTTCATATACGGAAAGACCGGAACAGGAAAGACCGTTGTCACAAAAAAGGTTACAAACACATTGGTTAAATCTGCAAGAGAAAACAACATACCCCTTAAAGTTATATACATAAACTGCAAGATGAGGAAGGTAGCGGACACAGAATACAGGGTGCTTGCCCAGCTTATAAACTGTTTTGGAGAGACTGTCCCCTATACAGGCCTGCCGACAAACGAACTTTACAGCAAATTCTTTGAACATATTGATAAGGAGAAACAGAACGTAATACTTGTTCTTGACGAGATAGACGCTCTCGTGAGTAAGATAGGTTCGGACATACTCTACAATATAACAAGGATAAACCAAGACCTTCGGAACTCAAGGCTTACCATAATAGGAATTTCCAACAACCTCTCGTTTATAGAAAACATAGATTCCAGAGTCAAGTCGTCGCTCTCTGAGGAGGAGATTATATTCCCGCCATACAACGCAAACGAACTCAGGGACATACTTGCTGAAAGGGTTAAGTGCGCCTTCAACGACGGAGTGGTTTCGCACGCGGTGCTCGCAAAATGCGCCGCGCTCGCAGCGCAGGAGCACGGCGACGCGAGAAAGGCCCTCGACCTCCTCAGGGTGGCTGGAGAGATAGCTGAGAGAATAAATTCCGAGAGGGTCGAAGACACGCATGTTGATATGGCGCAGCAGAAGATTGATGTAGACAGGACAGTCGAAGCGCTCAGTTCGCAGCCCAAACAGTCCCAGGCGGTGTTCAAGGCCATAATGGACCTCCACAAGGACGGAAAGAGGAACATAGAGACAGGAGATGTTTACGAGGTCTATTCCAAAATATGCTCAAACAACAACCTCACACCACTAACGCAGAGAAGGGTTTCCGACCTCATATCAGAGCTTGACATGCTGGGAATAATAAACGCAACAGTGATGTCCAAGGGAAGATACGGAAGAACAAGGAAGATAAACATGAACGTGTCAAGGCAGCTTGTAAAGAAGCTTGATGATGTGCTTAAAAGGGAGTTTGTATGAGCACAGAAAGCATAATCAGAGACCTTATGAAGAGGGGAATACTCCCCACAAAGGACGCCATAGAGGCAGCCAGAAGAGAGGGAACGTCTTCTCTTGCAGAACAGCCTGCTAAAAAAACAGAAAGCATTCAGGGCAGACTAAGCGTAACAGTTGATGTCCCAAAAACAAAGGGAAAGCTCGCGCCAAACGATTTTATTGAATACTATAACAAGGTCTATGAAACCATGAAAGACATGCTTCTCGAGAAAACAAACGCCGTTTCCATAAACAAGCTTCCGAAAACCGTGTCTGCTGTGAGCGTTATAGGAATGGTTAAGTCCCTGACATCGGGAGGCTTTTTGCTCGAAGACCCCACAGGAGACGTGCCTGTTATAAGCGAAAAGAGGCCGATGATAGACGATGTTATCGCTGTCAGTGGTGTTATGAGGGAAGACAGGATCTACGAGTCTGATATCATATACCCGGGAATACCGTTGTCGGGCAGGGGAACTGGCAGCGCAGAAATCCATCTTTCCAGGGAAGAGGACGGAACCCACAAGATAACAGTTTCATGGGGAAGCGAATCGGAAACGCGCACGATAAAAACAACATACGCAAGAATAACCGCGCAAAAAGGAGACGAGAAGATAAGCGCGTTCTTCTTCAATCCCGGAACAGAGATAGACGGTGTTGCAGCAAAACTGCTTCTTAAAAGAAGACACCTCTTCTCCATGGACCTGGGCATTTCTCCTGATGAGATGCTCATCCTAAAGGATGCGCCTGACGTGTTCTGGATAAGCGGAACAGAGAGCTGGAAAGAAATCTACAAAGGAACCATAATAGCATGCACAGGAAAGGACGATGTTGTTATATCACCAAAAAAAGCAGAACCTACTCTATCACCCTGACCTCCGCAACGTTTCTGTTTCCCTTATCAATCACGCCCGCGGTGAGAACAACGACATCACCTGAGCGCACGCTCCCGGAAGATTTAAGAATGTCTATACCACGCGCTATCATATCCTCAAGGTCGTCCTCCTCTATAACATAAAAATAGTTGCCCCAGAAGAGCGAGTGTTTCCTCCTGAGGGATTCGCTTGTTGTAAACGCAAACACAGGAGATTTTATCCTGTGGGACGAAAGCGTCTTTGCCGTGTTCCCTGTTTCGGTGAACGTGAGCACCGCTCTGGCATTAAGGGCGTCAGACACCCTTGCCACAGCGCCAGCGACTATGCTTCCCACGTCATTGGAGCCGTTGCTTGGAAACCTGGGCTTTATGCACCTCTCGGCCTCCCTTATAATCCTGTCCATCACATGAACAGCCTCAACAGGGTGCTTTCCTATCGCTGTTTCTCCTGAAAGCATCACAGCGTCCGCTCCCCCAAGGACCGCGTTGGCAACGTCTATCACCTCGGCCCTTGTTGGCCTTGGGTTCTCTATCATGGAGTTGAGCATGTGCGTGGCCACTATGACAGGCTTTCCGCTCTCGTTGCATTTTCTTATTATCTCGTTCTGTATAGTAGGAATCCTTTCAAAATCAACCTCAACCCCAAGATCACCTCTTGCTATCATGATAGCATCCGACTCCTTCAGTATGGAATCGAAATTCTCAACAGCCGCCGCACATTCTATTTTGGATATCACCTGAACGTCACACTCTCCTATAATCTCCCTCGCTTTGGTAACGTCTTCTCCGCACGAGACAAAGGAAAGCGCGACATAGTCTGCGCCAAGGGACAGGCCGAGGCGTATGTCTTCTGCATCCTTTTCCGTTATGCTTCCGGAGAACACGTTCTTTCCAGGAAAATTCACGGATTTGTTTGGGAATATAGTTCCGTCGTTCTCCGCAACACATGTTGCGCTTCCCTCTCCGGCGCGCTCGACAGAGAGTTTTATCATTCCGTCGTCTATAAGCACCCTGTCGCCGGCCTGCAGCAGAGGAAGCGCCTTGGGGTTGTCCAAGCCAACGTCTCCACCGGAAGCGGATATCACAACCCTGTCGCCCTTTCTAACCGCAAACCCCTTATCAAGCACTGTTCTTGTTTCAGGCCCCTTCAGGTCGAGAATAACAGAGAGGGGAAACTCAAGCTCCCTGTTCAATGAATCAATCTGTTTTATGCAATCCCTGTGCCATTCCCTGTTTCCATGAGAGAAATTAAGCCGGACCGCGTTCATTCCGGAGCGGGCCATCTCCCTAAGCGTCTCCGTGCTGTTGCACGACGGGCCGACCGTGCATATAATCTTGGTGTTTTTCATATAACCACAGTTAAAGACATAATAAAGCGCAACCAATTTAAATGGTTGTTTTCTTCATCGACGATTGCCTTTAAGCCCGGCCATGCGCAATATTTAATCAATGTTCGCAGAAGCGCTCCTGTTCGCTGCCGCGGGAATTCTTCTTGGTGTGATAACAGGCCTGATTCCCGGGTTGCACCCAAACACGGTTTTCGTGATTCTGCTGTCGTTCCCCCTGCTTTACCAAATAAACTACATATATGCTCTTGTGTTCATAGTTTCCCTCTCTGTAACAAACACGTTCACGGACTTCATACCCTCCATACTGCTTGGGGCGCCAGAGCCATCGACAGAGCTATCAGTTCTTCCGGGACACAGCATGCTTCTCTCAGGAAGGGGTTACGAAGCGCTCTTTCTCACTGTTCTTGGAGGCGTGGGCGTCACTGCTCTTGCTGCATCCATGCTTCCTATTCTCTTTTATATCATACCCCTCCTTTACTCGCTTGTTGCGCCTTACATGCCTGCTATACTCTCTATTATTGCTGTGTGGATGGTTCTTTCCTCAAGGAGAAAGCCTGCGGCAGCGCTGTCCTTTCTCCTTTCAGGATTGCTCGGTGTGGTCTCCCTTTCCAGTCTTCCCTCAAATGCTTCACTCTTCCCTGCGCTTACGGGGCTTTTTGGAATAAGCGGTCTTATTATAGGAGCAGGCCGCAGCGCAGCACTTCCAAAACAAAACACCGAGGCCGGAGAGATGCAAACTTACAAAAAGGCTGTTCTTGTAGGATGGTTCTCGGGACTGTTCTCTGGTCTTCTCCCGGGAATAGGCTCCAGCCAGGCCGGTGTGATTTCTGCGCGGCTGTTTGGCTCGAGCAGAAAGGAGTTTCTTGTGTCCCTTGGAGGAATAAACACATCCAACATATTCTTTACGCTTGTTGCGCTGTACGCTATTGGAAAGACGCGTTCAGGCGCAGCAGCCGCGCTGTCCCAGATAATAGAGCGTGCAACAGCCGGGGAGATTTTTCTCATAGTATCATCAGCACTCCTTTCCTGTTTCGTGTCCGCTCTGCTAACTCTAAAAACAGGAAAAACTCTTATCAAGAGGGCGGAGAACGCGAACTACAGGAAGCTCAGCCTCTTTGTGGTTGCGTTTCTTGTTTTCATGGTTCTGTTCTTTTCCGGTGCTGCAGGCATCCTTGTCATGCTCGTGGCAACAACTATAGGAATATTCACGATACTGTCAGGAGCAAGGAGGGTCAGCATGATGGGTTACTTTATGCTTCCAACAATCCTTTATTTCACAGGAGGTTTCCTTATGCTCTGATATTGCATGAAGTTAACCATATCCTGTAATGGGCCCCCGTTTACTTCATGTGGAGTTCATGTAGACTTCATCCCCTCTTAACGCCGGATTAACGCCTGATTCGCTAATCCATGCGCGCAGTTCGTTCTCTTTATTCCTGTTGAAGAAACCAATCCTTTCCAGAACGCTTCTGTTCTTCGCCTTTCCGTCTATGTCAAGGCAGAGCTGCCTGCCCGTTCTGTACACCGATGATGAGATTCCCTCTTTGCGGAAAAGCTCCTGCAGCGCTCTGAGAATCTCCTCTTTTGTTGAGAATATGCGCGTTGTGACCCTCCTTTTTCCAGAAGCAACGCGTTTCCTTATCGTCGCCTTGCTGTCAAGCACGCCGCGCAGGAACGCGCGCCTGAAACCGGAATCGCGGAAACATTCCTCAGGAACACCCTCCCTAAAACCAAGCGAGATGATAAGCTGAACGTCCTTTTTGCTGTACACCCGGACAGCAAAGGAGCCCCTTCCACTCTCTCTTACTGTTGCCTGTTTGCTTGAGAAGCAGTTGAAGCACGACGCAAACGCTTCTGCAACATCCCTGCTTGAGGTCTCGAGAGAAACAACATAGTTTCCTGTTCTCCTGTCATGCGCAACAGAACCGGCGGCATAAAGGCAACCGCATACGTACGCCAGACCGTTCTTCACATAATATTCGTTATTCGTTTTTTCCATTCTCTTATATTGTTTTTGTGTTTTAAATACCATATCCTGTAATGGGCCCCCGTTTACTTCATGTGGAGTTCATGTCTATTTTCCTGCCAGGAACACGAACAAATCTCCACAGGAAATGAAGGGGTGTGAAAAAACACTGTTATTTCATGCAATCACAAAATCCGCAGCCCCCTTCTTGGAAGAAAAAACAAGCGAACCTCCGCAAGAGCATGCGCCAAGAAGAGGCGGTCTTTTGTAATGCGCCCCGCACTTCTTGCAAAGGAAACCGGTCATCTCGCTTATCGGAATCTCTTTCACCCCCGTGCCTCCTCCGTTCCCGTTCATTATGGCCTCGAAAATCCCCATCTGCTTGCCGTTGCCGAGGAGTTCGGATTTGGATATGTTCAACGCTCCGAATATCCTCTCCAGAGGAGGAAGAAGCTGGTTCTCAATGTAATATTTTGAATCGACTTGGAGGCCGTTCTCCATAACATATGACGGGTCCTCGGTTCTTTTAGACACCAGACCCGTGCCCTTGACTATTACATAGCTTATTCTGTCGCCTATTCCGGGAGCCTCTGCTGGGTTTCTTGCCTGAATCTTCTTCACCAGCTCTATATGGGGCTGCGTTCCTGCGTAGTTCTTTGGTATCTTTGTCATGGTCTTTGTTATAACAAGCTTCTGGAGGTCTATCTCTCCCCTGACCAGTTTGTTCATTATGTTCTTGAAATATTTTGTGGCCGCCTTGACGTCATTCTTCTTCAATATGATCTCTATAACCTCCCTTATAGAGTCGCCAACAAGCTCGCACCAGTCCCTCCTCACGGTCTCTATGCCCTTCATCTCTATGCTCTCCTTCCATCCCTCTCCCTCAGGCTCAAACTTCCACGCCACGTACCTCTTCTTTGTCAGCGGAAGGAATCGTTTGAAAACCTTCTCGAACTCAAGCTCCATGACCCCGGGAAGCGTCTCGTTTATCCTCTTGCATAACGCGTTCCCAATCTCCTTTACCTTTTCCATGTCCTCCTCAGGTATCTTTACCATCACAGAGTCCGTGTCTCCGTACACAACGCTGTAGCCAAACTCCCTTTCTATAAGCTCCTTTGTTTTCTGTATGGTCTCCCTTCCTGAAGATGTCACAGCGTTCGCTATATTCAGGTCGTAAATCCTCGCTCTTGAGTAGCCGAGATGGCCGTAGAACGCGTTCGCCATGATCTTGAATGCCCACTGCTCCGCATAATAGACCGCTTTTCTTGCAGTGTCTTTCTCCTTTGCGTATTTCTTCTTTGCGGCAGACCTCTTCTTCATCATCCGCTCAAGTATCTTCGGTATTATGCCCTCGCGCACGCTCTTCGGAACGAACCTCGCTCCGGAAGGAGTCTCTATCTCGCCCTCTATATGCTCGTTACCGAGTATAAGCGTGGTCGGGCATATGTTGTATGTCCTTATGATGGAAGGATACATTGATTTGAAATCCAGGACAACGACGTTTGAATGAAGCCCCTTCTCTGGCTCGAGAACGAACCCTCCCTTGAGCTCTGTTCTCCTGAGCTCGTCTCTCCTTGCCACCTCCTGCTGGTCAGGCTTAGAAGGGAAAACAAACCCCTCCTTGTTGAACTCCCTGAGCAGGTAGTTCTCTATCCTTGATGTTTCCCCGCTGCTTAGCGTGTCGTTCAGAAGCGTTCCGGACACCCTTGAGAGCGCGATATATTTGTCCATGAGCATGAGCTTCTCCACAAGATTCATCGCGAGTACAGAATCCTGCGCGCTGTACGAAACAAGCCTTTCATACTCCTTCTCGGAACCCTTCCACAGCTTCTCCATCTCAGAGTGCTTAACGCTTACCTTCCTTTCGCCAAGAAGCTTGTCGCACACGTTGTCGAGAGTGTATCTTGTGAGAGAGAAGTCCTTCTTCACTATCTCGAAGCTGTCCACTATCACCCTGCCCACTATGGACGTGCTGTGCCTTGACATGAGCTTCTTTGAGTATACCGCCTTCTGGCCGCACCTTCCGAACACCGGCCTTATGTCGTTTTTCTCAAGCCTCTCTATGATATAGGGTATGTCGAACCCGTTCACGTTGTAGCCGGTTATTACATCAGGGTCGTAGTCGATTATTGTGTCTATGAACCCCTGAAGCATTTCCTTCTCGGACTCGAACGCCGTGACGCCTTTGCCTGATCTTGTGCTGAAAACAACCTTCTTCTTTCCCTTATACTCCGGGCTGAACACCATGGATATGAGTATCACAGGGTCGCGCCTTGCTTCAGGAACGGTTCCGGCCACCCCGGCAACGCACTCTATGTCAAACGCCACCTTCCTCAGCGGCGCGTGGTCGTCCTTCTTTACAGGACTGAACTCCCTTACCTGTACGGTCTTCTGGCACCTCACGGTCTCCGTTGATATTCCGGAAAAGTCCTTCAGTTCTATCCAGCCGAAACCGGAGAGGTCGAAATCGGACATGAACCTGTACTTGAAAAGGATGTCCGCCTCGTACACCGTAAGGCCCCTCGACCTTAGGAACTCTCGTATTTCCGGCGTTTTTGCGGGATTGGTTATCGTTATCTTCCACATCTCTCTGGGTTCCTGATATCCCATCACGACCTTTCTTTTAACCTTCTTGACAGACCTGACCTGAGGCTCGTCCTTCAGGATTTCGGGTACATCGCCTCCCTCTGCATAAAAGTAGGGATAATATCCCTCATAGAATGCGCACACGCTCTCTCCCGCCATGGTCTTCCCGAATATGCGTATCACAGGAGAGTCGTTCACAAGGACGTAGTCAACATCTATAATCTGCATCTCCATTCGCTATCACCGGATATTATAACATGGCAGGCAAGGAATAAAAACACAGGCCAAACGGCGTTCTATATATTATAAAATATCGATTGCGCAGAAGCATCAAAATATAACATTGTTATACAATGCTTATAAACCACTCCCACAAAATCATACCATGAGAATAAACCCAAAACAGATAGAGAAGGCGATGAAGAGGATGGGCATACAGGCGCAGGAGATAGATGCCCAGGAGGTTGTGATAAAGACGCCTGAAAAGGACATAATCATAACAAACCCATCGGTGCAGAAGATAAACATGATGGGCCAGGAGACGTTCCAGGTTTCCGGAGACGTCTCCGAGGTGGAGAAGGGCTTCTCGGAAGAGGACGTGAGAATGGTGATGGAACAGGCGGGCGTCTCCGAGGAGGAGGCCAGAAGTGCCCTGAACGAGAGCGGCGGAATTGCAGAGGCGATAGTAAAGCTCAGGAAGGAATCCGGAAGCGGTTAAACAGCGGTTGTTCCTGAACGTTCGCATTCCTTGTGTGACGAATATATTCAACCGCGCACAATAGTTATTTATGTCCTCCAAGGAATGGCACTCTCTTAGCGCAGGCAAAGCCCTCAGGGAACTCTCCTCCTCCGAAAGCGGTCTTTCCAGCGAAGAGGCGGAAAGACGCCTCTCCAAACACGGCCCGAACGAGCTCAGGAAGGAGAAAAAGACAGGCGCCCTCTCCATTTTTGCGAACCAGTTCAGGAGCGTGCTTGTTATCATTCTTGTGGCAGCCACCCTTCTGTCCTTTGCGATAGGAGAGACTCTCGATGCGGTTGCGATACTCGTTGTTGTGATACTCAACGCCATATTCGGCTTTGTCCAGGAGTATCGCGCAGAGAAGACCATAGAAGCGCTGAAGAAACTCACCTCTCCTGAGGCTGTGGTGGTTCGTGACTCAAGGCAGATGCGCATCCCGAGTTCAGAGCTTGTTCCTGGAGACGTCATAGTTCTGGAGGAAGGAAGCAGGGTCCCTGCTGACGCGAGGATAATCGAGAGCGTGGAACTCAGGATAGACGAATCCTCGATAACGGGAGAGTCTTCGCCGGTCTCAAAGACAGCCAGGCAACTCAACCCCAACCTCCCAGTCGCTGACAGGAAGAACATGGCATGGATGGGAACGCTCGTGACGTTCGGAAGGGGCAAGGCGGTGGTGGTTGCGACCGGCATGTCAACAGAGATGGGAAGGATTGCCCACATTGTCCAGCAGAGCGAGGAGGAGAAAACCCCGCTGCAGAAGAAGCTCGATTCCTTCGGGAAGAGGCTGGGCATAATAATACTTCTGATATCAGCCCTCGTGGTCGCGATCGGCCTTTCGAGGGAGGCCCTGAACGGAATCCTGCCATTCTCTCCGGGGTTTGCCGGTGTCCTTGTGAATACAGTGATGACCGGCATAGCCCTTGCTGTTGCCGCCATACCGGAAGGCCTGCCTGCGGTGGTAACGATAACCCTCGCGCTTGGTCTCAAACGGCTCTCGAAAAGCAATGCGCTCGTGAGGCGCCTTCCGGTCGTGGAGACGCTGGGCTCAACCACAGTGATATGCTCGGACAAGACAGGAACGCTCACAAAGAACGAGATGACCGCGACCTCTGTCTGGGTGTACGGGAAGAGTTTCGAAATCACGGGTAACGGCTACGTACCAAAGGGAAGTTTCCTCCTGAACGGAAAACCGGCAGACCCGAAAAAAGACGCCACGCTCCGAAAACTCCTTCTCTCCGCTGCCCTGTGCAACAACGCGGGCCTGTTCAAGGAGAGTGAATGGTCGATAACAGGCGACCCGACAGAGGCTTCCTTGCTGGTTCTCGCAAAGAAGGCCGGGATTGGCAAGGAGGACGCAGAAGCCAGGAATCCAAGGGTGAAGGAGATGCCCTTCTCTTCTGAAAGGAAGATGATGAGCGTGATAAACAGGACAGGAAAGGGCTATCTGGTCTCTGCCAAGGGCGCTCCGGAGAAGATAGTCGGCCTGTGTGACAGGATAAACGTGAACGGAAGAACAAGAAAAATGACCGCGAAGGACAGGCGCGACATAATCGACGCGAACCGGAGGATGGCATCAGACGCCCTGCGCGTGCTTGCAGTGGCGTGCAGGGAAGAGAGAAGGCTTCCAAAAACCCCGGAAAAGAACCTCGTGTTCCTCGGTCTTGTCGGAATGATAGACCCTCCGAGGGAGGGGGTTGCAGAAGACATAGAGACCTGCAAGAGGGCAGGGATAAAGACCGTGATGATAACAGGCGACCACGCCGAGACCGCAAAGGCGATTGCCTCAAGGATAGGCATGCTGTCGGGAAACGGAAGGGTTCTTTCCGGAACCGAACTTGACAGTCTTTCCGACAGCGAACTGAGCGAGATTGTAGAGAGCGTCTCTGTCTATGCGAGGGTGAACCCCGAGCACAAGTCAAGGATAGTGTCCGCCCTCAGGAGCAGGGGTCATATAATAGCGATGACAGGAGACGGCGTGAACGATGCGCCCGCGCTCAAGCTGGCTGACATAGGCATAGCCATGGGAATAAAGGGAACAGACGTCTCGAAGGAGGCGTCGGACATGATACTCACTGACGACAACTTCACGAGCATAGTGAAGGCTGTGAAGGAGGGAAGAGGTATATACGACAACATAAAGAAGTTCGTGCAATACCTCCTTTCAAGCAATATGGGAGAGGTCCTGATAGTGTTCATCGCGATGCTGACGGGCATGGGCTACACCGACCCATCAAATCCGCTGCTCTTTGTCCCGATATTCGGCGCGCTCCAGCTACTCTGGATAAACATACTCACCGACGCCCTGCCCGCGCTTGCCCTTGGCGTGGACCCGCCCTCCCCAGGAATAATGCAGAGGCCTCCGAGGGACCCCAAGGAAAGGATTCTTTCCAGACCGATGCTTGTTGACATAATATTTGTGGGAGTGCTGCTCTGCGCATTCGTGCTTTTCCTGTTCTGGTACAATCTCGGTTCAGGAGGCACTGCAGCGATGACAGTCGCCTTCACAGCCATCGTGTTCTTTGAGATAGCGAGAGCCCAGGCAGTGAGAATGAAGTTCGGGGTTGGTCTTTTCTCGAACAAGGCGCTTATAGCAGCGCTCGCCTCTTCCATAGCCCTGCAGGTCGTCGTGGTCTACGCGCCCGCTCTGCAGGAAGCGTTCAGCACAGTCCCGCTCGGCGCGTTCGAGTGGCTTCAGATAGTGTCGGCAACAGCGGCGCTCATGGCGATAATGCTTATAAAAGATAAAATCTTCGGAGGGAGGATATGATAACACACATCCTGCTGTTCGCTGCCGGGCTTGTGCTTCTGATAAAGGGCGCAGACCTTGTTGTGGAGCATGCAAAAAGGACCGCAAAGATGCTCGGGGTATCGAACTTCATGATAGGCGTAACCCTTGTGGCCTTCTCCACCACTCTTCCGGAGTTCTCCGTGTCCGTTCTTTCCTCGATAATGGGAAGCCCTGAAATAGCTGCCGGAACCACGATGGGTTCCATAATAGCGAACCCCGCTCTCATCCTCGGCCTCGCTGCAGCACTTGTTCCCCTGTCCACCAACAGGGGAATAATAAAGCTGAACTACATACTCCTCCTCTACCTCCTCGTCCTTTCGTTCCTTCTTGTAGACGGCCTCGTGTGGTACGAGGGCGCTGCTCTGCTTGTGCTCTTTGCAGGCTACATCGCGGAGCTTGTGAAGAACGGAAACCGCTCCTTCTCGTCCAGGATTATAAGAAAAAGAAAGGCGCGCAGGAAGACCGTGGCAAAGCACGCTCTCTTCACCCTTCTGGGCGGCGGGCTCGTTGTACTCGGAGCAAGGATGCTTATAGATGCGACTATAAGCATATCGCAGGCTGTCGGAATCCCGGAGATCGTGATAGCTCTGATAGCAGTGGCTGTCGGAACGTCTCTCCCGGAGATGACGGTCGCAATCACAGCGGCATTCAGGAAGGTTGCGGGCATATCGATAGGAGACATACTCGGAGCGAACATGTTCAACATAATGGTCCTTGCATCCGCCTCGCTCTTCTCTCCCATACCAGCGACAGAGAAGCTTCTTTCTGTTGTGGTTCCGATTGCCCTTGTCGTTAACGCCCTTCTCCTTGTGTTCATGAGCACGGACCTGTGGTTCATATCCAAGAAATGGCAACTCTCCAGATACGAGGGCATGATACTCCTGTTCATCTATGCGCTCTTCGTCTACCTCCAGCTCGCGTAAGTTAGAGCATCTTCCCAAGAGCCTTGAGAGACTCTCCGTCCAGGAACCGGGAGAGCGCGGAGGGAAGCTTCTCTATGCTCACCCTTGCCTGCTTCATGCTGTCCCTGTCCCTGAGGGTGACCGTTCCATCCTCAAGCGTCTGGTGGTCTATCGTTATGCCTGCCGGAACACCAACCTCGTCTATCCTTCTGTAGCGGCGCCCTATGCTCCCCCCGGAATCGTAGAACACCGAGAAACCGGATGCTGTAAGCATGGACTGAACCTCTCTCGCCTTCTCCGGAAGGGAGTCCCTGTTCACGAGCGGGAACACTCCTGCATCGAAGGGAGAGACCCTTCTCGGGAAGGAGAATATCGTTCTCTCTTTCTCCTCCCTGTAACAGTTCTCAAGAAGAGCGTATATGTTCCTGTCCACACCGAAGCTCAGCTCAAGCACGTGCGGGACGAATTTCCTTCCCTCTATGCTGACCTCCATGCTTTCCCCTGAAACCTTCTGGTGGCCCGAGAGGTCGTGGTCGGTCCTGTAATGGACGCCTGCAACCTCCCTGAACCCTCCGGCGCTCTCGAGAAGAATCTCAACGTCCCAATGGTATTTGTTGTAGAACGCCTTCTCGTCGCCAACAAGCTCCCTGAACCTGAACCTCTCCTTCGGAATGCCGAGAACCTCGAGATAGAACTTCTGCACCATCGCCATGTGATAGATATAGAATCTCGGAAGAAACCTTGTCGCGTCCGAGCACGAAACCCCCGAAACCTTTCCGGACTTTCTGTTTTTTTCCGGCAGCAGGAGAAGCCTGTAGCCGGAAACCTCGTCGAATCTCGGATGACTGTCTATCCTTTCCGGGTCGAAGAATATCTGCAGCTCTGCCTGCGTGAACTCCCTCATCCTGAGCAGCGCATTCCTTGGGGAAATCTCGTTCCTGAACGCCTTCCCCACCACAGCGAGGCCCATGGGAAGCCTTCTCCTGAGAACCTCAAACTCCTGCTTGAAGTTGACATACGCTCCCTGCGCTGTCTCCGGAGAGAGGTACGCCCTTGTAGACCCGTCCGCTCCAAGCTCCACAGGAAACATCATGTTCAAAACCCCGACCTCCTCGAGAGGCCCTCCGCACTTCGGGCACTTTATCCCCTTCTCCCTTATTATCCTGCTCATGTCCTCCAGCGAGACTCCCTCGAAACTCCCTCCGACCACGGATTCTATGAGATGGTCTGCCCTCTCCACGTTCAGGCATTTCTTACACTTCACTACAGGGTCTATGAACGAGTCTATATGACCGGACGCGCGGAACACGTTCTCATGCATTATCTGGCACGGCTCTATCTCATGAAAGTTCTCATCCATTGAGAGAAAGAACCTTCTCCATGCGTTTTCCCATCTCCTTTTCAGCGCGGCTCCGAGGTGCGCGTAGTCGTAGAATCCGGAGAGGCCGCCGTATATAAGGGATGACTTCCAGAAGAACCCCCTTCTCTTCGCTATATCCAGTATCTTGTCAGTCTTCATGCACATATTTCTGCGCGCATGTTTTTAAAAACCCAATGCTCAGAACGCCTGCCCCAGCAACAAGCGCGCTCGCTTCCGGCGCAACCAATAATTAATATCCGTTCACAATAAAGATTATGCTCCACGCGCTCCTCCTTCCCTCCGTTCTTGTTGCTCTGGCAGCGCTCTATCTGACGCTCGGAAATCTCGGAATCAGAAAACAGCGGCGCATGAAACCAAAGCGATGGAGGACCCCGCTGGTCTCGGTGATAATCCCGTCCTACAGAAGCGGGAAGACCATAAAGAAGACGATACGCTCCGCGCTCTCTCTTGACTATCCGAGAAAGGAGATAGTGGTGGTGAACGACTCGAGGGACTCTGTGCCGGAGATATGCGAATCCATGGGAGTGAAATGCATACAGAACCCAGTGCGCACAGGAAAACCGCGTTCCATGGCAAGGGGATTGAAAGCATCGAGGGGAGAGTTTGTCCTCTTCCT
>WAQT01000020.1 GCA_015520105.1 Candidatus Aenigmatarchaeota archaeon | reverse complement strand
TGACAGCGTGTTCGTGTATCCGTTTGTTCTACGCTTCTGCCAGCTTTGCTGGCAGCGCCTGCCGTCAGGCAGAGCGTTGGACGCTTGCCTGTCCAAAAGGGTTCTTTTGAACCCACGACTCCATGGTCTTCAGCCATGTGCTCTCTTGCCCAAGCCGTTACGGCCTACCGGGCTGAGCTACCGTCCCGCACATCAATATTGAGAATCGTTATTATAAATGTTTCACAGGCCGGACCCTGTCAAACGCGTTCCGTAAAATGCGATATTAATGACGATTTTGACGAATGCCATAAAACAGCATAAGGAGCTAGCAAAACCAACTGAGGATTTAAGATATCAACCAATATGCATAGCCACTATATCTCGTGAAACGGCCTCAAATCCTCTTCTGTTGGTCGAAATACCAGGCTTTTTCCAGAATCCAAGAAGGAACTGAGCGGTCCTGTTCATAATTATCGCAACAGTATCCCGCCACACAGCAATCGCAACTCCTGTCATTACCGGAACCGCGCCTGCACTCCTCTTTAGCTACGGAAACCTCCAGAGGGTCGGGCAGCGACGATTCGAACTCATCAACATCCTTGAAACCGCCATTATAAACCCCATCAACATTATAGTGTTCATCAGGAAAGAAATAATCAATATTCATCTCCCTAGCAACTGGCCAGAACGTTCCGTCAAACCTCAGATATTGCATACTCCTATTACGACTCCAATCTTTAAAAACACAACAACCTGCTTAGAAAGTCAGATAACCTATCTCATAAACCCTTTTGCCAAGACTCTTGCCGCCGCTCTCAAGCCCCTCCAGGGACTTCTCAAGAAACCCCCTGTAGTGCTCGTTGCAGAAGAAAAGAGACGCAATCTCCCTTCTTCCGGACCCGTCACCCTCGCTCTCGAACACCACTATCTTCTTCATCGGGGTCTTTTTGCATCCCCTCTCGTTGCACTCCTTGTCCATGCTCTGCAGTTCGAACTCCTCTGCAAGAAACCTGAACACTCCGGACATACGCCCTGGGTAGGACTCGAACCTACGACCTACCGGTTAACAGCCGGGCGCTCTACCTGCTGAGCTACCAGGGCACCGCAAACAGAATATCTATAGAAGCCGTTTTTATAAATATTTAAAACCCATAAGCAGCCAACCTTCCTCTATATCAAATCCTTGTGATTTCCCTTCACAAGCGAAACATTGCCTTTGAGAATCACGCTATCCTGAGAGAACGTCGCTCTTCCCCTGAACCCGAACACCTCAAGCGTTCCGTTCTTTCCTATGGTGTTCATTCCGCTGCTCTCCACGTTGAAATCAATCCCCTCAAACACCGCGTTCTCCACCTCAAACCCGTCGACACTGACGTTCTCAGCATCAACAACAATCTCTGTTCCATAATCGGACACGAACCTGCATCCACTCTCCCTACATCCAATCTCTCCCCTGAAATTCCTCACACCGACGCCGTCAATGCTTATGTTCACGGGACTTGACGGCGACAGGTCCAGCCCCTCCCCCTTAATGAATATTTCAACGCTCTTCTCTGATGTTTTTGACGACGAAAGAAAACCGGTGAAAGGCGATGTTCCCAACCACTCATTAATCTTGTTCATCACGTCTGACAGAATCCCGCTCCCTGCGCCTCCGACAAGAACCGACGAAACCACCAGAAGAGAAGCAAAAGACGCTGCTATTATCTTCCAGTCTATCATATCCTATCCCCGCAGTTATTTATAAGATTTCATGCAATATTAATAAACTCGCGGCTCAGACTTATATACTTATCCTGCGCGCATGCCGCATGTGGTGACATCATGACATACATCAACCAGATAGGCCCCGGAGGAGACTGGATATCAATGATACTCTGGTTCATAATGCTGATGTTCCTCTTCTTCCTCTATCCCCGCATGATGCTCTCCCAGATAATGTGGAAACTCGACAAGACCGCAAGAGACTTGGAGAAGATGTCCGAAGACTCCAAAAAATTCCTCCTCTCCACAATAACAAAGAGGCCGGACAAGAGACTCAGGGATTCCGTGAACCGCTTCTTCGAGTTCTTCGTGATAACCCCTGTCTCCCTCGACCCGTACGGAATCGTTGACAAGTTCGACCACATACTCACGAACCAGAGGGACAGGTTCAGGCATTTCGTCTCCCAGACCGCTCCGAAATTTGATTCCGAAAGGAGGGCCTCCCTGGAGATGGGCTTCGCAGGCGGGATAACGGTTCACCAGATAGCGAAGCTTGTAAGGCACTATGTCGAGATAGTGAGGCAGACCAAGAACATACAGATAGCCATGGTCCTGCAGATGCAGCTCCCCATGATAGAGAGGATAGCCAAGGCGATGTTCCGCGGAACAAAGGCAATGGCAAAGGGAGAGCCGATAGGCGACGGATTCGGCCCCTATGCTGCAGCTTCCCTTATAGGAAACGCAAAGACCAAAGAGATGGAAGAGGATGTTGTGGCAGCAAGGATAAAGCTTGAGGGAAGGAACGCCTTCATACTCAAGGCCAAGGGCCCGGGAGGCAGGCTCGGAAGGCTTGACAAGGCGATATCCAGCATAATATCCAAAAACAAGATATCCAGAGTGATAACCATAGACGCGGCAGCAAAGCTCGAGGGAGAGAAGACAGGCTCTATAGCAGAGGG
>WAQT01000019.1 GCA_015520105.1 Candidatus Aenigmatarchaeota archaeon | reverse complement strand
CCCATTTCGTGGAGTTCCACCAGCTTGACGGAATAGTTCTCGGAGAGAACCTCACGTTCAGGCACCTTCTCGGTTACCTCGACATGTTCGGCAGGGAGATTGCTGAAGCAGAAAAAACCCGCTTCAGGCCGTCATACTTCCCGTTCACAGAGCCCTCGGTGGAGATAGACTGCATGATAAACGGAAAATGGGTAGAGGTCGGAGGCGCGGGAATGCTCAGACCGGAAGTCACGCTTCCACTCGGAGTGAACGTTCCCGTGCTTGCATGGGGGTTTGGTTTCGAGCGCCTTTCAATGATAAAGCTTGGAGTCAGCGACATACGACTCCTTTACAACGACGACCTTGAGTGGCTGAGAACAAAGGAGGTTGTGAGATAATGCCAATAATCACAGCAAGCGCAAACGATTTGAGGTCGCTCATAAAGAGAAAACTCTCGGACTCTGAGCTTGAGGAAATACTTCCACTGAACAAGATAGAGATAGACTCATGGGAGGGAGACGAGCTCAGGCTTGAAGTCACGCCGGACAGACCCGACCTCTATTCCCCTGAAGGGATAGCAAGGCAGATAAACGCGTGGCTCTCTCTCGCTCCCGGGCCCCCGGGCCATATCCTGTCAAAACCAACAGTAAAACTGAGCACCGAAAAGGTTTCCTCAAGACCGGTTATAGCAGCCGGCATTGTGAGAGGCCTCTCCCTGACAGACAGCGCCATAAAGTCCCTTATGCAGCTTCAGGAGCTTCTGGATACGAGCATAGGAAGGGGCAGGAAGAAGATAGCGACAGGAGTCCACGACTTCGGAAGAATAAGACCGCCTCTCCTTTACACAGAGCGGGCCCCAGACTCTGTAAGATTCATTCCCCTAAACACCAACAAGTCCATGACACCAATGGAGATTCTATCAAAACACCCAAAGGGAAGGGAATATGCGCACCTGCTTTCAGGCCGCAGAAGGTTTCCGCTGATATTCGACAGCGAGGGCGTGATATCCTTCCCCCCAATAACCAACTCCGACAGGACAAGGGTTACAGAGCAGACAACGGACGTGTTCATAGAGATAACAGGAAGCGACAAAACAGCAGCAAACGCGGCCCTGAACATAATAATGGCCGCACTGGAGACGCGGGGAGGAAGGCTGGAGTCCGTGCAAATAGACGGCTGGGAGAGCCCGGACATGAGACCAAGAAACGTTCCCTTTGACCCGGAAAGCATAAAGAGGATGATGGGGGAGTCCCTGACCAACAGAGAGATAAAATCCCTTTTAGAAAGAATGGGCCACGCGGTTGACATAAAAAACAAAACCGTATCCGTTCCTCAGTACAGGATAGACATAATGCACGCCGTGGACATCGCAGAAGATGCGGCAATAGCGTATGGCTACAACAACTTTGTCCCGGAGATGCCAAAACACCCCACGATCGGTTCCCTGCTCCCAATAGAGGAGCTGTCCGAGTCCGTCAGGGAGATCATGATAGGTCTCGGTTTTCAGGAGATGGTGAACTTCACACTCACATCAAAGAAGAAGCTCTTCGAGAACATGCGGAAACGCGAACCGGCAATAGAGATAGAAAACCCAGTCACGAGCGAGTATTCTGTGTGCAGGAACTGGCTTCTTCCGAGCCTTCTTGGCAACCTCTCTTCAAACAAGCACAGGAGATACCCACAGAAAATATTCGAGGTTGCTGATGCAGTCGTGCCTGACAGCAGCGAAACAGGAGCAAACAACGTAAGAAAGCTGTCCGCGGCAATCTCCCACTCCTCTGCAGGGCTTTCGGAGATAATATCCGTGTCCAACTCTCTGTTCCAGAGCCTCGGAACCAAAGTCTCCCTTAAACAAGAGAGTCACCCGACGTTTATCAGGGGAAGATGCGCCTCAGTAATCCTAAATAACAGAAAGATAGGGATTCTCGGAGAGATAAACCCGGAAGTAATAATCAGCTTCGACCTCTCAATGCCTGTCGCGTGCCTTGAAATAGAACTCGCTCCGCTTCTGAACTTACCCGAACCACCCAAAAATCCTTGACAGCATCCCAGAAGGCCTGTACTCCTCTCCTATAAGCTCAGCTGCCAGTTTCATGAAGCTTTCTGCTGCAGGAGACCTTGGATACGCAGACACAGCGGGCCTCCTCGCCGCTATGGACGCCTTTACGTGCCTGCTCTCCGGAATTCTGCCTATTATATGCTGCTCAAGAAACCCTTCAACCTCGCTCTCAGGAACCTCGTGCGGTCCCCCGTTCACCCTGTTCAGCACCACACCGGCGCTCCTTGTTTCGTACATCTCTGCTGAGCGCGCCACCTTCAGCGCATCCATAAGAGCGGGCATCTCCGGATTGGTGACCACGAGAATCTCGTCAGCCGCACGCACGGCCTCGAGCGCCTCGCTTCCTATCCCGGCAGCGCAGTCTATGAGAACGAAATCAGCGCCCTCGGATATCCTGTAGAGAGACTCAAGCAGCCTGTCGGCCCTCGGAATCATCACCTTCGATAGGGATACGTCTGCAGGAATCACCCTGAATCCGTCCTCATGGTAATAGACAACATCCCTTACGCTTGCTTTTCTGTTTAGAACGTCCTGAAGCGTCTTCGGATATAACGGAATCCCGAGATGCATCCCGAGGTTTGATGCTGTGAGGTTGGCGTCCACTGCTATGACAGATCTGTTGAACCTTGCAAGGGCGGCCGAAAGGTTGGCAACAACAGTGGTCTTCCCAACCCCTCCTTTTCCGGAAGCAACAGCGATTATCCTCGCCATGTTAATAGTTGGCCTCTGGATTAAAAAGGTTGCTACGGACCCGGCAGGACTTCCTTCACATCCCATTTAACCGTCTCCTTGTTTATCCTTCAAACAGGAGACGATACAAGAGGGGAACCGGATTACCTCTCCATTTGCACTATCGGTTAACCCTTTGCCTTGTTATCTTGTATTAAGGGACGATACCACACCAAGAAGGGGGAACGCGTCCCCTTCTTGTGTTTCGAACCTGCGACCCCTCGCTCTCCCCGTTTTAGGAGGCGAGTGCTCTGGACCGCCCAAGGACGACTGTCCAAACTGAGCTACGGGCCCATAGATGCATTATATATCTCCTACAATAATTATATATGGTTTTATACAAGTTTCTCCTCTTAACCCTTATAGCAGCCGCTGTTCTTGTTTCAGGATGCACGCGTTATACAGGAGACGTTCAGAACACACCGATGGACATAGAAATCGGTCCGCGCGACCATCCAGAAATCCCGGAGATTGTTGCAGAGCAAGCGCGCAACATATCAAAAGAAACCAACGCAACCAAGAAGCGCCAGGAAGCCCAGACCCCCGCTTCTGCTCACAATCTCTCCGAAAAGAAAGACGCGACGCGCGAATCTCAGGTAAACGTCCCTGCATGCGAGCCAACAGTAAAGACATGCCCTGACGGAAGCGTTTCCGAATGCCTGAACTTCTACCTCCCCGACAAGCAGAAATGCAGCGCATGCGAACCCGAGTGCCGGCAGAAAGTGCAGCAAAAGCAACAGGAACACGCCAGCGAAACAGAAACCGCAACAGTCCAAGAAACCCGGTGCGATATCAAATGCGGCCCGTGCCAGGTTCCTGACAACGGCACGTGCGCATGCGTTCCCATCCTTTTTTGCGACGGAAACGGTATATGCGAGGAAACCGACCCTCCCGGCTCCGCGGACTGTCCCGACTGCGACGACGCCGACCCATGCACAGAGGACCGTTACAGCTTCGCCACGAACGAGTGCGTCCATCTCAACACCTGCCAGAACAGCAGCGGAACAATAAGGATAACCGAAATATTCTATGACGCAATCGGCTCTGACAAGGGAAGGGAATGGATAGAGATAGAAAACGCAGGACCGGACACCGACATATCGCAGTGGAGGCTTCTTGAGGGAGGCGTTCAGCACCTTATTAAGGATGCAGGTCTCGGGACTCTTGTAAAGAACGGAGAAAAGGCTATAATAGCGGACAACGCGACGCTCTTCCTCATAGAACACCCACTCTTTGAAGGCCTTGTTCTTGACTCTAGCTTCACGCTGAACAACAAGAAAGGAGACAGCATATCGCTTCTCGACGGAAAGGACGGGAATGTCGCGGACAGCGTGACGTATTCAGACGAGTGCGAAGCGGGTTTCTCACTTGAACTAAAAAACAGCGCATGGGCGTGCAGCGAAACCGAAGGCGGAACTCCGGGCCTCTAGTCCCCTCTGCACTCTTCGCAGAGCCACTGGCCCGCAACATTCTTCAAATCATCGGAATATCCTTCGCAGCCCTCGCATATTCCGGATATGCTTCCTTCCCTCGGGCTGACCGCCTCCACCCTCATCTTAAGCTTCTCTGAAAGCACCCTCAGCATCTCCGGAGCAACCAGGATTATCTCCTTCTCCGAAACCATACCAACAAGCTTTCCCTTCTCCATCACAGGTATTCTCTTTACACCCGTCTTTATCATCTTCTTTGTCACGTCGTTAATATCATCATCAGGAGAGACGTATATAAAGTCCCTCATCTTCACGTCCGATACCTTCACGTTTGCCGGGTTCTTTCCTTCCGCGACAGCCTTCACTATATCCTCGTTCGTTATCAGGCCAAGCGGGGCTGTGTCGCCTTTCTTTACTATAACAACAGAGCCTACCCTGTTCCTTGTCATTATCTTCGCTGCCTCGTCCAGCGTTATCTCAGGCCCGGCAGTGACCACAAACCTCTTCATCACATCTTTTACCTTGACCATGCAATCACTACTATATTTAATCGTTGATTTATAAATGACTCTCTTTATGCAAACATATAACCTTAAGGGACCATATTAATCCCATGGAAAGGGAGATTGCAGGGCTGATCGGGAACAGCAAAATCGGCGCAGCAATCTCTCTCGGAAGGCCATGGAACGCGATGCTTCCAGCGCTCTTTCTGATTATAGGTTCGCTGTTTTCCGGCACTTCCCTTCACCTTTCGCAATTGCTTGTTGCGTGCGCATCGCTTGTTCTCGTATATATGGGAGGAGCCGCAGTGAATGACATATACGATTTTAAGATAGATAAGCTGAACATGCCTTACAGGCCGCTTCAAAAAGAAAACATAAGCATAGCTGAAGCAAAGATAATTGCTGGTTTCTATTACACCGCGTCTATGATAAGCTCGCTAATGGTTTCTCCTGCATTCTTTCTTGCAATATTCTCGATTCTGTTAATAAGCATTATATATTCGGTGCCTCCGTTCTCCTTCAAAAACCGCTCCCTTAAGGGAAACGCGGTGCTGTCGATAGGCTCTGTTGCAATACCCCTTCTCTCCGGAGCAATACTGTCAGGAAGAGTGCCTGGTGCCACAGAGCTGGGGATATTCTCGCTCCTTACATTATCCTTCTTCTTCATAAACACAAGCAAGGACTTCAAGGACGTGACAGGAGACAAGGCCTTTGGCAAGAGAACAGCGGTCATTGCTTACGGAAGCGCGATCCTCTTGCTTGTGTTTGCGGGTGACGTGCTCTTTCTTACCACCTATATTCTGATTTATGTCCTCTATGTGAATTCTCTGCTTTTCCTTCTTGCGTCTCTGGTTTTTGTATCGCTTCTTTTTACCCAGTTTTACGCCCTCTACACACATCCGAATAACCAGAAGACAGCCGAAAAGGCGTGGGGATACGAAAGAATAGCGATGCTTCTGCTCACGGTTGTTTTGCTAATCTCACTTCTTCTTTAATTAAAATGAAGCATATTATAAACATGAAAGAAATAAAGATAGCCGGCCGCGGTCCTGCCGGTCTCATGGCCGCGACTGCCGCATCGGGCGCCTGTGGCATAAGAATATACGGGTTTCCTGAAAGAAGAACGTATCCTGTTGCGATAAGAAAGGAAGATTTTGATGTTCTTATTTCCTTCCTGAAAAGCAAAAAAAGAAGCGATATAATAAAACTCCTGTCACCGTTCCCTGTGCACAAGGCAAGAAAGATGTCCCCCCACCACGAGGCCTCTTTCGAATCAAAGGACCCTATTTTTTACGTGTTTCTCAGAGGCAATACCAAGAACTCGATCGATAGTCTTTTCTCATCCAGTCTGTCTGGCAAGGCAGAGTTCATAGAGGATAAAACCAACCTTGACAACTGCGATATAGATGCAAGCGGACCGAAACGCTTCAACGTCCTCGGCACAGGCGCCGTGATAGAGGATATAAGAAGCGACGAGATAAAGATATACTACAACAACAGATATGCCGATAAAGGATATGTGTGCTCAATCCCATTCGGCAAGAAAATCTTCGTTCTTTCTGTGTCCTTCGGAACAGCCAATATAAATAAATCAACCGAGAAGCTGAAATCGCTTCTCAAAAGCGAGACTATGTTTAACGAAAGACTCGAGCCGTCATATTACGTGACAGGAAAGGAGAATTATTTTTACCCGCCCGTTCCATGCAGAGGAAACACTCTCATATGCGGAAGCGCTGGCGGGTTCTTCGATGCCACGAGAGGTTTTGGCCACTTCTATGCAATGATTACCGGGTTCATGGCGGGCCTTGCTCTTTCTCATACCGGATCTTTCAGCGAAGCAAAGAAGGAATACATTGCAATGTGGAAACCCCTTCTTCAGGAAAGGCTAAAAACCGAATTCGAAAAGCGCGTGTCATTCTTTAATTCCTTCACCAACAACGACTATGACAGAATAATAAAGGAGATTTCCGGAAAGAGCAACTACGTGTCCATATCAAGACAAAAAACACAAAGCGACTAATTTATGATTTTTGAATATTTCTTGTCCTTGTTTATATATTCCCTTTCCTTCTTCCTTATATAATCCCAGTCCATATCGTACGCCTTGCCTTCCTCTATATGTTTATCGAAAATCTCATCGTTTGCGTTTACGAAATGGCAAACTTTTCCGTTCACGGCCGCGCATTCAAGCTCAACGCAGTTGATAATGGTTTCATGCACTATGGTTCCGCCACCTGCGTTGGCTCCTGCAAGAAAGAAGTCCACCTTCTCTTTTGAGGGGTAGAATAGAAGCGCAAGCGGGTTCTTCATGACTCTGAAATACGCATACTTCGCCCTCTTGAAATCAAGCGTCTTGTAGTCGCCGAACCCGAACATTGATATGGAATCCATCGCGACGCTGTATCTCTCCTCAAACTTCTTCAGTTTGTAGAATTCCACCATCTTCTTTGTTATCTCGTAACCAGCAATCCACGATTCAAGATACATCTCCTCCAGAACCCGCTCATTCCTGTTCTTATGATGCTCCATTGCGTACTTGGTTGAATAGTATAGATACTTTATCGGCACCATGCATACTGGTTCTCCAAGGGCAAGAATGCGACCGTTCTCAAACTTGAGGTTTCCGCTTATCAAAAGCTTCAGCGCAAACCCCTTGAAACCGAACATTATTTACCTCATCATCACGTTCATGGATTCGTCCTTTTTCAAAACTATCCCCTTGTCGCTTATCTCGAAAGGATAAAGGTCCTTTCCATGGTTCGTCCTTCTCATCTTCCTTATCTCAAGCATCCTGTTGCTCTGCTCTCCGATTCCGAGATAGTTGAGAACTATCACCGAATCTGCCACGAATTCCTCAACACCGTACCTGGAGAGCGCCTTCTCGTCGCTCGCGGGTATCTCCGAAAGCATAAGCGTGGTGCATCCCGTCCTCTTTACAAGATTTGTTATATTGTATATCATCTTCCTTATCTTCGCTACGTCCTGAACAGCCACCCCTATAAGGGATATGGAGTCTATGACAACCCTTTTTGCATCAATGCTTTTGATTTCGTCGAGGAGAACCGAGTTGAGATTGTTCGCCTGCGCTGGGTCGTGGTATATTATCCTGAACAATCCCCTCCTTTCGTAATTATCGAAATCCCAGCCAAACACAACGGCATCTTCCTTTATGTCTTCCGGGCTTTCTTCAAGGCTTATGTACACGCATCTTTCCCCCTTCTTCAGCCCGTACCAAAGGAACTGGAGGCCGAATATTGTTTTTCCCGTGCCCGCGTTTCCGGTCACAAGGTTCGCAGAACCCTGAAGAAACCCGCCGTCTATAAGGCTGTCCAATCCGTTTATTCCGCTTTTGACCCTTCTTATCGCGGCCATAATTATTATTTTCCAAGCCGACTTAAATATCCCCTCACCAGCAAATTAACCATTTAAACCATTCAGACAAAAGCATAACATGCCGGACATAAAGAGGTATCTCGAAAAAAGAAAACCGCTAATAGACAGAATCCTTGAGAAATACATCCCAAGAAGGATGAGCCCCGAATACATAGAATGGGCCTTCGGAAAGCCAAGATACTCCTACGACGTCGAAACCCTCAACAATTCCCTCTCCGACCCTATATGGGACTTCCTGGACAGGGGAGGAAAGAGATGGAGGCCTGCCCTGTTCCTCCTGATTTCCGAAGCCCTCGGAGCGGACATAGAGAAGATAAAGAACCTTCTTGTCATACCGGAATCAATACACAACGGAACGATAATGGTGGATGACGTCGAGGACTGCGGGGAACTCAGGAGAGGAAAGCCCTGCACGCACATAAAGTACGGCACAGACATCGCTATAAACACCGGAAACTACCTCTATTTCATACCCCTCCTCTCTGTCAGGGACAGCATGAACGTCCTCACCAAGGAGCAGGCCGTAAGGATATACGAAGCCTACATACAGGAGATGATAAACGTATCTGCAGGCCAGGCGATGGACATCTGGTGGCACAAGGGAAACTCCTTTCCAACAGAGGAGCATTACCTCCAGATGTGCGCGTACAAGACAGGAACGCTCGCACGGCTTTCAGCCCGCCTCGCTGCAATAGCATCCGGACGCGACGAAGAAACAGAGAAGAGGCTTGGTGCGTTCGCGGAGAGCATAGGCGTTGCTTTCCAGATACAGGACGACGTCCTCGATGTCATCTCTTCCGGAAAGGAGAGAGAGGCCTTCGGAAAGTCTTTCGGAAACGACATAAAGGAGGGAAAGAGAACGCTTATGGTAATACACTGCCTCAATCACGCCAAGAAGGAGGACACGGAAACGCTCCTGGATATACTCAATTCCCACACAAGCGACCCGAAAAGGATAAAGGAGGCCATATCCCTGCTCCACAAGACAGGCTCGGTAGAATACGCAAAGAGCAAGGCGAGGGAGATAGTGCTGCGCTCCTGGAAGGATGTAGAGTCCACACTCCCTGACTCCGAAGCAAAGAGAACGCTAAAGTCCTTTGCGGATTTCCTTATAGAAAGGAAATACTGACCGCCCTTCAGCCACCGCAATATTAATAAATATTCCCACACTCTCAATATTAACGCCTTCTGCAGCAGAAAGAATTTAAAGATGATAGGTATGGATATCAAGGAAACAATAAGGAGATACAGGCGAGTCCTTCACATCGCAAGAAAACCGAGCAAGGACGAGTTCATAGCATCGAGCAAGATTTCAGCCATAGGCATTGCTCTCATAGGCGCTGTGGGATTCGCAATCTTCGTGGTGTTCATACTCTCAGGGATATGATAGCATGATATACGCGATAAGGACGACATCGGGAAGGGAGGAGATGGTGATAGACATGATGTCGGCCAAGATAAAGAAAGACGGTCTGGACATCAAATCAATATTCCATCCTGCAGAGATAAAGGGTTATGTTTTCGTGGAGGGAAGCCCAGGAAACATACACAAGGCGATGCGCGGAATAATGAACGTCAAGGGGTTCATAGAGAAACCCGTGGACTTCGAACAGATAAGGCATCTTGTGGACATAAAGAAGGAGCAGATAAACATAAACGAGGGCGACACTGTAGAGATAGTGGGAGGCCCCTTCAAGGGAGAGAAGGGCAAGGTAACGAGGGTTGACCAGGTGAAGAACGAGGTCACCATAGAGCTTGTGGACGCCTCCATACCGATACCTGTCACCATAGCCACAGAATTCGTGAAGCTGATAAAGAGGGCAAAGGAAGAGGAGGAATCCTAGGTGATGGAATGCCGAAGCAGACTATAGAAGCAATGGTTGAGGGAGGAAAGGCCTCAGCAGGCCCTCCTCTCGGACCGGCCCTCGGGCCTGCGGGGGTGAACGTGGCCGATGTCGTCGCGAAGATAAACGAGAAGACCAAAGACATGGCAGGCATGAAGGTTCCGGTCAAGGTCATAGTCAATGAGGACAAGAGCTTCGATATAGAGGTTGGAACCCCTCCGGTTTCCGCCCTGATACTGAAGGAGCTTGGTCTCCAGAAGGGCTCTGGAGAGCCCGGGCGAAAGAGGGCAGGAGACCTCACAATGGAGCAGGCAAGGAAGATAGCAAGAATAAAGTTCGGCTCTGACAGCGAGGCAAACGTCCGGCAGGTTATAGGCAGCGCAAGAAGCATGGGCATAAGCTTTGAGAAGGGAGAGGTCACGGAAGAGGAACTTAAATCCCACGAGGAAGAGAAAAAAGAGCCTGAGGAGGCAAAGGAAGAGTCTGAAACCACAGAACAGAGCAATGACAATAAAGAAACTACTTCTGGGTGAAGAATAACAATATGTTTAAATTCTTTTCCCTCAAATTAAAAGCATGATTCTCGAAGACATTGCATCTGTTCTGGAAAGAAGATGGAACGCGGTGTTCTGGACGCTGTTCCTGATAGCAGCGATAGTGTTCGTTGTTCAGGCGGTTCTCGGAAAACTAACGCTTGATGTGATAACAGGGCTCCTGATCATACTTCTCGGTCTTCTCTCCTGCGGAGAGGAGATAAAAAGCAGAAAGCATAAGTCGCAGCATTCCTATCTTGAAAGGAACGTGAACGAGCTTTTCCAGTGGGCGAACAAGAGCTACGATTATATGAGGGGATTCAAGGAGAAACACGAGGAGAGGTTCTTCTCCCTCGACAGCAGGCTGTCCAAACTCTCAAAAGACCAGGAAGGCATTGCGAAGAAGATGATAGACATCGAGAACAAGATAAACCGCGTGATAAGGGAGGAGAGGGACAGGAAGGCGATAGCAGAGTCCTACGCCCTTGTCAAATCGGTTTCTGCTCAAAAACAGGAAATAAAAACCAGACCATCCAGGACAAAACAGACCCCGAAACTCAGCTCCCTCAACAAAAGGCAGTCCTCGGCGATAGAGCTGATAAGGAAGAAGGGAAGCATAACCACAAAGGAGTACACCGAAGCATTCGGGGTGATAAGAAAGACCGCGTACAGGGACCTTGACGAGATGGTAAGGATGGGCCTCCTCAAGAGAAAGGGAAAGGGCCGGGCCACAATCTATGTCATGTCCTTCTAACCCCGCATATCTTTATAAATGTTTGCTCGCATTATATCTATACCCGCGAACTACTTCGGTAGGAGGGAAACATGAAGGACGTTCTCAGTAAGATAAAGGAAGCAAAAAGCGCCTCAAAGAAGAGAAAGTTTGTCCAGACGCTCGACCTTATAATAAACCTGAAAGGCGTTGACCTCAAGAAACCCGAAAACAGGTTCTCATTCGACCTCATTCTTCCGAACGGCAGGGGAAAGGACATAAAGACAGCGTTCATAGCAGACTCCCTTCTCCCAGAGGCGAAGAAGCATTCAGACATTGTCATCACAAAGAACGATATAGAGAAGCTCGCGGCCGACAGGAAGAAGCTCAAACATCTCGCAAACAGTTATGATGCATTCTTCGGCGAGGTCTCTCTCATGCCGCTCATAGGAAGGCACTTCGGAGCGGTTCTCGGTCCCCGCGGCAAGATGCCGAAGCCAGTCCCGCCGAAAGCGCCAGTAGACGCTCTCATTCAAACAGCGAAAAAATCCGTCAGGGTAACGCTAAAGGAAACCCCGGTCATTTCCGTCCCTATAGGAACAGAACAGATGAAAGACGAAGAGCTCGCAAAGAACGCAGAAACCGTGTTCAACGCAGTAAAGGAGAGGCTCCCAAAAGGCCAGAGCAACATAAAATCCGTGATGCTCAAACTCACTATGGGTAAACCGGTAAGGGTGGAGTTCTGATGGTATCGAAGAAAAAGATTCAGGAACTGAAGGAAGTCAAGGAGTTGCTGAAGAAACACCCAGTGATAGGAATACTTGACATGCACGGCCTTCCTGCTCGCCAGCTCCATTCCATAAGGAACATGCTTCGTGGAGAGGCAACCATAAGGATGGTGAAGAAGAGGCTCATATCCCTTGCATTCAAGGAATCCGGGCTTGACGGCATAGAGAAGCTCTCGGAGATGATAAGGGGAGAGCCTGCGCTTCTCCTGAGCAACACAAACCCCTTCAGGCTTGCAAGAAAGATAGACTCAGCGAAATCCAAGGCCTTTGCCAAAGCGGGAGATATAGCGCCGCATGACATAATTGTAAAGGCAGGCCCCACGCCGCTGCCTCCGGGCCCTGCCATAGGAGAGCTGCAAAGACTCAAGATACCTGCAGGGGTGGAGGGCGACAAGATAGCTGTCAAGCAGGACACGATTGTCGCAAAGGAGGGAGAGGAGATAAGTCCTGAGCTTGCTGGCCTGCTCGCAAAACTGGGCATAGAGCCCATGGAGATAGGCCTGAACCTCATCGCCGCATGGGAGAACGGAATCATATACAACAAGGACATACTATTCGTGCCTCCTGAGAAATACATAGAGGACCTCAAGGCAGCCCACGCAAGGGCGTTCAGGCTCGCCTTCTCCATAGGATACTACACGAAGGAGAACATCACGCTCTTCCTCCAGAAAGCGCACAGGGAAGCGGTTGCTCTCGCGCTTGACAGGGAGATACCCACGAAATACACGATAAAACAACTGCTTGCAAAGGCGAACGCGGAGAAAAACGCACTTAAATCCAAGCTACAAATAAAGGAACCGGAAACCGTCTCCGGAGACAGTAAAGAGAGCGGCCAGGAACCAGAGAACCCGGAGGAAGGCAAGAACAATCAGGAAACCGGGAATCAGGAAGAACAGAAAACCGAAACCAGCGAAGAAACCGGAAGCTCTTCGCAGGAAGAGAAGAAGGAATGATTATCAAAAAAAGGAGGGATAGAATGGAGATGATATACGCGGCTCTTCTGCTGCACTCTGCAGGAAAGCCCATAGACGAGGCCCATCTCACGAAGGTCCTTGAAGCAACAGGAGAGAAACCGGACCCGGCGAGGGTAAAGTCCCTTGTGGCGAGCCTCGAGGGCGTGAACATAGAGGAAGCAATAGCGCAGGCAGCTGTTGCTGCAGCTCCGGCGCAGGCTGCTCCTGCTGAGGAAGCAAAGGAAGAGAAGAAGGAAGAGAAGAAAGAGGAAGACCAGGAGAAGAAGGCCGAGGAAGCGGCAGCAGGACTCGGTGCGCTCTTCGGCTGAACCGTTTGTTTTTTTGGTTCAGCCATAAATCTGTGATTCTTGGCAGGATTCACACGATTCTACGGATTGCTGGCGGCGAAATCTTTAGATTGAAGTTGAGGAAGGCCTGTAAAATATGGACGCGTTTGAGATGTCTGCTGCGATTTAAGCACGATATTCGATTCGCTGGTCGAACTCCCTCCGCCAAGCCCGCCACCAAGCGATAGTATTATGCACACTACCTGCATCACCATTCCCACTGTAGACTCCCATGTCCCGCCCGCTCTCTCCTGAGACCTCTTAATCCCCTCCGCATCCTCCGCCGTGCACATAAGCGAATACCTGTCCGCCCGGAGCCCCTCAAGCTTGCTTTTTACGGAAGATAGCACGCCCAGAATAGTCCCGCTAAGGCAAATCCCTATCAACGTGCCAGTTTTAGCCCAAGAATACGGAGTCGCGCAACACCCTGCGCATGCTACATTACACTCAGCACAACATACAAAATATTTTGCCCACAGAACAGCCACTATCCCCCACACCACCATAAGGAACGCCTCCAGGGCGCTCTTTATTCTCTCAAGTTTCCCTATCGCTTTGTCAAGGCTCTCCTGCTGCTCCTCGCAGGACTTGAGAGCTACAGATTTCGTGACATTGAACACAATCTTTCCCTCCAGAAGGAACTCCTCTGTAGCTGTCCCGACTGTTTCGTGGTTCTTCCCTTTTATCCCATACGAACCGCTCAGGTTGAGAACAATATTCTTCTCATACTCTCCCGGAGAGGGGTTCTCCAGAACAGGAAGCACTACTGAACACGTGTAATTTCCTTCCTCTTCTCCCCGCTCCCCGATATAGGGCCTGCAGTTTGCGGGGCACTCCTCCCTCCCGCTCATGCACTCCTCTCCCGGAACCTTCCAGTAGGCGCCCTCTATATCAAAACCCTCAGGCGGGTTGCTCACCGAAACCTTAACCTCTATGCTTCGCGGTATGCGGCACGCCTGCGGGTTCGCTGCCTCTGTTACAGAAGGAATCTGGCACGAAACCACGTCCGGATTCACTTCAGCTATCTCCGCCTCTATACTCTCCCTTTCCAGGCATGCTCCGTTCGCATCATCTCCTGTGTAACAGAACATCTTCGGGTTTCCGTCAGGAGCGATATCGTCCCCGCATCCGCAGTCAATGCAGCAGTTCTCGGAGTTCTCTCCCAAATCCGCTTCGCACCAGTTTCCGTCACCCCACACGTCCATTCCGCAGTGCCACACCACATCCATTGTTATGTCTCCGATGTCCTTTTCTGTTGTTTTCCATTCAATGTCAGGGCCGCTGTTGAACTCCATTTCGAAACCGACAACGTTTCCTGTCACAGTCATCCTGTGCGTCCCTGCATCATAGAATCCGTAAACCTCCGGGTCAGTGTATCGCACGGGCCCGACCTCAAGCGTGCAGTTCATCACGTAGTCTCCTGACACATTCCTCCCGTCACAATAGAAATCGCAGGTTACGTTCCCGTCGCCTATGCTGCAGTACGGTTCCACAGAGAGCCCCTTCGGAGCATCGGGAACCCTTGCGGTTATGTTTATCACATTCCTTTCAGCAGCGTCCCCGAACTCTGCGCTGCTCATACTGTCTATAATCACATCCACGGAATCCAGCTCCCTGCACATATCCGAGGAAGAGGCCCCCTCACTACCGGAATCGCAGAAGAACCCCTCGCCGCACCCGCAGTCGTAACAGCAACTCTCCGAACTCTCGTCGCTTTGGCATATCCTGTCGCCGCACCAGTTGGCTGATATCGAGAGCGCACCCGCGCTCGCAGAAAGGGTCTTCCTCACCATCTCGGAGGCGTTGTAGTATTCTGCAGAAACGCTTATCTCAGGTCTTAACACATACTCCCTGTTCTCATCATAATCCCCGATGCTTACATCCATTGTGCACTCGAAAGGTTCGCTCTCAGGGCACGATATGCTGCAGGAAGCGTCGCAGGCCTCACCCCCGCTCTCGCATTCCGCATCGCAACTCCATGAACCAACCGAAAGGGACGATGGCGGTTCTAAAAACTCCACGCTCACGCCGACAGACCTGCCCTGCACCGAGAAGTAATCGAAACGCGTCTTCTCTATGCTTGCAACCATATTGCTGTTCCCGAACTCCTGCCTGCACTGCCCGCTCTCCGGATTGCCAGGCCCGTCCACGTCGCAGTATCCGTCCGGACACCCGGCATCATAGCAGCAGTTCTCAGAACTCTCTCCCAAATCCTTCTCAAACACCCCGTTTCCGCACGTGTACGATCCAATCACCACATCTGGAATATCGACAGAAAGCGTTTTTGTCTTCAGAGTCCCGTCATCTGTGTAAGAGATATCAAAAGAGATGTTGTTCGGTCCTATCGTCTGCGTTCCTGAAGTGCATCCCTCCAGAGGCTCTACAACAATCGTGCAGTTGTACACGTTCCCGTAGAGAACCGAACACGCTGCGCTTCTCTCTTCTCCCCCAAGCGAGTAACGATAACCCTCAATTACCATATCTCCCGGAGGATTCTTCACTTCGACAGGGACGTATATCTCATGCCTCTCAAAACAGTTTGTGACGTGAAGACCCGGGCTCCCGTAAACCTCGAGGGATATAAGGTTCTCGTTCCTGCATCCGTACACCGCGTCGCAGTACTGGCCTGACAGGCAGTCGCATCCCTGAGAAGACCCTCCGCTCTCCCTGAAGAACGCAATCCCGTTGTACACCCCTCCGGAATAATTGGAGAACAGTACACCGTAATCCCCGGAAACCGAAGAGACCGCATCTCCTTTGCCCGCCTCCGAAGACCTGTCCGGATAGAAGACCGCCTCTATAACATACTCCGCTCCCTGCAGGACAACCTTCTCCACAACATTCGCATCAAACGGAACCATAAACCTCTGCGCAATAGCGTCCGCAACACCTCCTATCTGCGAGTAATCCTTTACGTAAACGTCAACGTTATCCAAATCATAGCTGTTATGATACACGGGCTCTGCAGGCGAATCCCTCCTGTATTCAACAAACCTTCCAACCCAGAACACACCTCCGTCCTTTACTGCCCTTGCGGCCACAAGAAACCTCGAGACACCGCCGGAGCTTGTCGCTGACCAGAGGAAACTCTTGCTCGCGTCCCCGCCGTATTCGAGCGGAGAGAGTTTCATGCACTCTTCCGGTCCCTTGTTCCCGCACTGATAGATGTAGACGCTGTTCACAGCAACGTCCGGGGTGCTGTTCTTTACCGAAACAGCGAGAGCATAATCCTGGCAGTATGGCGTCGGGTTTCCAACACACTCCTCAGAGAAGGAGACATCAACCAGACTCCACGGATTGTAATCCGCAGAGGCATACTGCGCCCCTCCCCAGAACACCCTTATATTCACCGCAGAGACGAAGGGCATGCTAAGGACTATGTAGCACACTCCCACAACAGCCAGAGTCCATGCAAACACATCCAGCCTCATTCGCACACCAGCCTCACATTGCAATGTCCCGCAAACATACTCTTCACACCCTCAACATCATAGAGAGTCCCGCAATCGTCATAACTCGGGTCGCAATAGTCGTCGCACCCGTTTGGCCATTCCTGATTCACATAACCATAACAGCTCACGCTGCCTATGTTCTGATTGAGATATGCGCAACCCGCATCGCCTATCACGCTGCCTATGTTCTGATAGTTGCATTCTGTTATGTAAACCCTCTCTGGCTGCTCGCTATCAGACACCGGCACCATTCCGCATTCATCTTTCATGAAGTTCACAAGCCATTGTTTTTTGCTTCCTCCGATGTCATAAGAGGGATAGCCCGTAACAGGGGTGTATATATAGACGTCCTTTGCGTTCCCGTTTAGTTGATAATTATATGGCAGGAACCCGCCATATTCCAGTCCGCTGGTTTGGTCCCTTATGCTGGACGATATTGAATACCTGCCCGCTGGTATGTAGTCCACATTCACGTCCCCTGAAGCCGCAGGGCAATCGGAAAGGCATCTGGAACACTCGTCTTCATTAATATCGTTGATGTTGCTGTTTCTGCATTCTTGGCAGTTCTGACTGTTCTCCACGCATGCCCGCGACTGGCTCTGCGAATTCATGCTGAACAGGCTGAAATCCCTCCCGCTATCAATCCCTCTCATATCAACCACGGAATATTTATCAATGACATCAGAAACAACGCACTTCTTGTATACGGGAGTCTGCTGCGCCTGTAATATCATTATACCCGAAGGTTCCGGCTCTACTGACACCTCCTTGAAATGGAAAGTGACATTCGGAATCACATGAAGCCCGAACACCGAGTTGTCCAGAGAAGACGAATCTATTCCGTCTCTCCTGAGAATCTCATGCTTCCTGTCATAAAACACTGTGAGGTTGTTTACCCCGCACTTCACAGGACCTGAAACAACCCCGTCAGGGCCTGTGTAACCGACAAAGCATCCGCCATAGACCACAGCCGCGCCTTCGAGCGGTCTCTGCCCGCCATTGGAATCCGCAATCTCGTTTACCTTTATGGTTGCCTCGCATTCAAGGTTCCCGCACTCCCCGGAGTCGGCCACTCCAGCGGAAGGAGAGGAACACTCCCCGGGAGCCATGTAACCATTATACTCTCCGCCTTTCCTTGTCACATACACGAACCCGGCCATATTGAAGCTGTATCCTGTATACTGGTCATCCGCTCTTACAATAATAGGATAACTCACGTCATAAAACTGGTCATACACATAGACGCATTCGGGGAACGCAAAGAAAATCCATTTCACAAGAAATTTCGTGTTCTCGAAAAGAACCGGCTCGGTCACGCTTATGCCAAACCCGTCAGGAAGGAACGTGTTCACAGAAAGGTCAGGATAACTCTTTCCGTTTACCTTTTTTATCGAAAACGTCTTCGGAACGTCATTACTAACGGGCGCGTCCTTCCACCATTCTGTGTTCCCTACAACATAGTTCACAGCCTCTGTAAGACCCTCGCTTATCTGCTCCGGAGACCTGAACAGTACTCCGCATTCAGTGAGCACCCCCTCTGTCGGAAGAAGGGGCTGCCCGTCTGCAAGATTCCTCGAGAAGTACATCGAATATATAGTGAACCAGTCGAAATTCCTGTTGGCAGAGAGTTCCCTTGAAAGCTCCCTGGCAAACTCGGTTATCTCCCCGAACTTTGTCCTGACCTCTGAATGGTAAGGCCGCCTTATTTTATATCCGTTTACCGTTGTCGGAAGGGTTGTCTCCACAACCACTTTGTCAGGAAGAATGTTAACATCCACGCCGAGCGAGGAGAATTCAAAACTCACGTTCTTTCCGAACACATCGATTCTTTTCGTCTGGTTCAGAACATAATTCTTCACAGCTTCCCCGATTCTGTTCTCCAGTTCCTCCTCGGAGAGCGAGAGGTCGTTCTGGCACACCTGCCAATAGGGAACATCCTCTCCTGCAAACCGCACGGAACCCACAAGGTCCAGCGGAGAAGGACTGCCACCAAGAAGAATGTCTTTTGTGAGGTAGCCACCATGAGTTTCCATATCCTTTACCGCAAGCAGGACTCCGTCCCTGACAACACTCTCAACCTCCTGCTCAACAACCTCCTGAAGCTTCTTCACGTCTTCCGGAAGAGACGCTCCCTCAAATCCGCGGAAAGCGTAGTAAGAAACAATGACAAACACAAGAACAACAGCGAGAATCACAACAAACTCTGCCTGGGCCCTCATGCTTTATTATTGTGCGTTTGCCTATATAACTTATATTAATTCGGTTTCAAA